>JAZGHI010000048.1:0-2380 GCA_036480955.1 Candidatus Adiutricales bacterium | reverse complement strand
ACATTCGGAGCCCAGGATCTTCATAGTTCGCCGCACATGGCCGAAACGGAAATGCTTCTTGTGGTCGGCTGGAACCCGATGATGAGCCACCATACGCCCCAGGCACGCCGGGTATTGAAAAAATTCGTCAAGAACCCGGACAAAACTCTGGTTGTCGTCGATCCCCGTCTGTCGGAAACGGCCAGGATCGCCGATATCCATTTGCCCATCCGGCCGGGAACCGACGCCCTCTTTTATCGAGCCATGATTTCGATCATTCTGAACCAAGACTGGCAGGATCAGGATTACCTCGACAAACACGTCAGCGGTTTCGCAACCGTCCGCTCATTGTTTACTGACTTCGACGCCCAGGCGGCTCTGGGTGTTTGCGAACTGGAATATGACCGGGTCAAAGAGGTCTGTCTGTTGTTCACCACGCGTAAGTCTAGTCACCACAGCGATCTGGGTGTCCTGATGACCCGGCACAGCACCTTGATCTCCTATCTTGAAAACGTGCTCCGGGCGATTTGTGGACGGATCGGGGTCACGGGCGGAAATGTTTTTCCCCTCAGCCTTCGCGGCGGCGGAAAAAGAAGGGAAACCCCGGACGAACGAGAGGCCCGTCTCTGGAGGACTGCGGCCACGGATTTCCCGGCCATCACCGGTGTATATCCGCCCAACGTCATGCCTGAGGAAATCATGGCCGACCGCCCGGACCGGCTTCGGGCGGTCATAGTCAGCAGCACCAATCCGCTCAGATCTTATGCCGACACCTCGGCTTATGAAAAGGCCTTTAAAAAACTGGATCTTTTGGTCACCGTGGAAATCGCCATGACCGAAACGGCAGCGCTTTCCAACTATGTCCTGCCTGCCCGATCCGGTTATGAATCCTGGGACGGTGGCATATGGCCCGGTTTTCCGAAAATCTTCCTCCAGTATCGCCAGCCGGTTGTAGAGCCGGAAGGGGAACAGCTTGAAGCCGGGGAAATATTTCTCCGACTGGCCGATCGCCTGGGCATGGTTCCGGAAATTCCGGAAGCCCTTTATCAGGCGGCCAATAGCGGCGACCGTCTAAAATTCGGAGCGGCCCTGATGGAATTCCTGCAGTCCAACCCGGCCGCGGCAAAGAAAATGCCCTATATCCTGGGCAAGACTCTCGGAGGCACATTGGGATCCGCTCAACAGGCCTGGCTCTGGGGAATGGTCCAAACCCTGTCGCCTTCGGTTCAGAAAATGGCCCAGAGTGTGGGATTTCATCCCGGAACCGGCATCGGGGAAGAGATCTTCCAGGCGGCTCTGGAGCGCCCCGGAGGAATGTGGCTTGGCCAGGTCGAGGCGGCTACCTGGGACCATTTCCAGGCCCTGTCCACGGAAGACGGAAAAATTAACCTGAATGTGCCCCTGCTGGCGGATTGGATTCGGGAGATCGAACCGACCCAGGAATCGGAAAAACTGAAAGAAGGCCAAGATGATTATCCCTTCATCATGTCTTCGGGTCGGCACATGGACTACAACGCCAACACCGGGATGCGAAATCCGGCTTGGAACCAGGGCAAACGGGCCTGCACAGCCATCATGCACCCCATCGACGCGGAAAAACTGGACCTCGAGGATGGGCAGATGGTCAAAGTCGCCACTGAAGCCGGACAGGAAACCATCGAGCTTGAAATCACCAAATACACCCGGCCGGGATACATTATGATCCCCCATGGGTTCGGCCTAGTCTACGATGGCCAAACCTTCGGGGCCAATGCCAACCGTTTGGCCAAGAATACCCATCGCGATCATATAGCCGCCACACCGCTGCATAGGTATATTCGCTGCCGTGTCGAAGCAGCATAAATAATGTTAAGGCGATCTCAGATGGGGATTTTAGACTTTCTTATATTTTGGATTGATTTTACTAATCCTTATAGTATTATCCGATAGAAGGTATTTTTCTGTGTCTTGAAGCCTGAAAATAAAACAATCTCGAAATGATGAAGGAACATCCACAAGGGGGCAATATGGATAAGAACCAAATCGCAAAAATAATCCGGAAAAGACTGAACCTTGAAGACCACGACTGGTCGATAATTGAAAATAGCCCTAAATTTCAAAACCTGTTTCAAAATGCTATTGAAGCATCAAAATATAGATTGGTTGCCGAAGTCATCAAATCGAAAGGTTGTCACTCAGGGCATATCGTTGGTCAAAAGTTGATTTTTGATAGTTCAGGTAATTTACTCACCAAAGAGAATCCGGATCGGGTATGTTCCTTTTTGATGCCGAATTTAACTGTGCTGATTAATGCTTTCTTCGAAAATCTTTTGAACGGGCGTAATCCAAATGAGGTAATGTTCAACACAAGCGGATGTTTCGATACAGGTCCTTCTTGTGGCGGGTGGGGACATGTAGTGGT
>JAZGHI010000047.1:0-4559 GCA_036480955.1 Candidatus Adiutricales bacterium | reverse complement strand
GGAGATTTGTGGAGTTCCGGCCTCGACCATCGAGAATTTGACCCGCGAATACGCCGCGGCCAGACCGGCCTGCTTAAATGATTGCCAGGGACCGGCCAGAAGCGCTATGGGCGAGCAGTATAACCGCTGTGCCATGACCTTGAGCGCCATGACCGGAAACGTGGGCAGACCAGGCGGCAGCGCCTCCGGAGGCTTGATGAGCCTGCCCGTGGGGCACATGTTTCGCGGCCCGGGCATACCGGGCCTGAAAAATCCTCTCGAAGCGGGTCTGCCTTCAGTGAGAGGTACCCTGGATCTCAAGCGCCGTCTTATCTCGCGGATCCATACCAACAAGGTATTCGACGCCATTCTCGAAGGAAAGGCGGGCGGATATCCGGCCGATCTCAAGTTCGGCTGGTTTACCGCCATAAACATCCTGAACCAGCATGGGAACACCAATAAAGGCGCGCGGGCTCTTGAGAAACTGGAGTTCATGGTAACGGCCGACCTTTTCATGACTCCCACGGCCAGATACGCTGATATCCTTCTGCCGGCTTCCAGCCCGGCTGAAAGGGAGGACATTATCCGGCCATGGCCTTCCGGCCCATACTACGCCTATATCAACAAGGCCATAGAACCTCTGTATGAATGCAAATCCGATTACGAGATCGTTTGCGAGTTGGCCGAGAGGTTGGGTTTCGAGGACTTCAGAACTCTCAGTGACGAAGAATGGCTCAGGGTTTTCGTTGAGAAAAACCCGGAGACCGGCGCGGAGATTCCTGATTTTGACACATTCCGGCGCGAGGCCGTCCATCGGGTTAAGCTGCCGGAACCGATTGTGGCCTTCAGGGAGCAGATCGAGGATCCGGAAAATAATCCTTTTCCCACACCTTCAGGCAGGATTGAAATCTATTCGCAGCGGGTGGCTGACCTGAACAATCCTCTTAATCCTCCCATACCAAAATATGTGAGTTCTCAAGAAGACTTGAACAATCCGCTGAAAGAAAAATACCCGCTTCAGCTCCTCACATCCCACCCCAAAAACCGGGTCCATTCTTCCTTGTACAAGGTGGATTGGCTGCGGGAGGTGGAGCCCCATCGAGCCTGGATCAACCCAGTGGATGCCGAGCCCAGGGGCATTAAAGAGGATGACGAATTATACGTGTTTAACGATAGGGGGAAGGTGGCGATTAAGGCCAAGGTGACCGAGAGGATAATCGCCGGCACGATCGTGATATTCCAAGGGGCCTGGTATACTCCGGACGAAGAAGGCATTGACCGGGGCGGCTGCGCCAACGTGCTGACGGATGACTCCCATTCACAAGGCGGAGCGGTAACTTTTAACACTTCCCTGGTTCAGGTCAGCAAGGCTTAATGGAGGAAAGATATGCAGATCGGTTTTTATTTTAATCAGACCCGCTGCACCGGATGCAGCGCTTGCCGTGTAGCATGTAAAGACTGGAATGACGTTCCGGCCGGTCCGGAAAATTGGATGCGGGTCGAAGGTATGGAAAAAGGAAAACTGCCGAATGTCTACGTAGGCTATATGATCGGTCCATGTTTTCACTGTATCGACCCTGTCTGCGTTCCGGCCTGCCCGGTAAAGGCGATTTCGAAACGGGACGAAGAGGGTATTGTCGTGGTCGACAGTGACGCCTGTGTGGGAAACATCGAGTGTGACGTAAAATGTCTGAAAGCCTGCCCTTATGATGCTCCCCAGTTTGGACCGGAAGAAGGCTCGAAGATGCGCAAATGTGACTTCTGCCTGGACCGCTGGACAGATAACAAGATGCCCATCTGTATCGAGTCCTGTCCGGTGAGGGCCCTGGACGCGGGCAACTTTGATGACCTGAAGGAGAAGTACGGCTCGATCCTGGAAACCGAAGGTTTTAAATATTCAAAGAGGACGGACCCGGCCGTGGTATTTAAACCGAAGCTGAAGTAAAACCGTTATACCAGCGCGTCAAACTAGCCTTTATGATTACTTGAATTATTCAGCCTGAATCGCCTCCATTCTTAAACGGGGCAGACCGAGGCGCGGTTTTCGCCGCTCGTCAATTGGAACTCGGTCGCGGCCGTTTTTGCGGGAGATCGACAAAGTTTCCGGGACGTTTCTCAGTGTTAGCGGTAATGGCTTCGATCATTTCCTCGGGCTGCAGCATGCTCGCGTTCCAGATGCTGATGTAGTCCAGGCCGTCAATTGTGGAATGATCCCGCGCGTAGCTGATCATGCGTTTGCACCCATACAACGCCAGAGGCGCTTTACCCGCTATCTCCCTGGCGATCTTCATCACTTCTTCGAGCATAGTAGCCTGGTCGGGAAAGACTTGATTGACAAGCCCCACCTCTCTGGCTTCCCGGGCTGGCATGCGCCGGCCGGTGTAGGCCAGCTCACGTACAATACCCTCCGGGATCAGTTTCACCAGCCGGGGGAAAGTACCGACATCCGCCGTCATGCCAATATTGATCTCGTAAATCGTCAGGAACGCGTCCTCGGTGGCATAGCGCATGTCGCAGGCCGTGACCAGATCGACTCCGCCGCCGATGGCGCCGCCCTGGATCGCGGCCAGGACCGGGATGCGGCAGTCCTCCAGACAACTGAAGGTGTGCTGCATAGTCTGAACGTTGTTGTAGAAGGCCGCGCCACGGCCCAGCCTGGCCAGACGTTGAGTTTCCTCATCCTGAGGTGTACCGCCGCCGGTGATGAATTCGCCTATATCCAGACCGGCTGAAAAATGCGGTCCTGTGGATGAGATCACGATGACTCTGGCTTTGGCCTTCGCGTCGATATCCTCGATAATCTCAGGCAGTTCTTCCCAAAAAGCCCGGTTCATGCTGTTACGCTTTTCCGGTCGATTTAAAACTATGTGCGCGATTTTATCCTCGATGCTGACCTGGAAACATTGATAGCTCATCTCGAATCTCCTTTATCAATTAGATGATTTAATGGTTAAGTTGTTCGGTATCCTTTTATAGCGGGACTGTATGGGATTTCCTTAGAAGAGTCCATGGGAAAAATTCCCATAAATTTCCCGATTCGGCCTTCGGCCGTCATTTCCAGCTTAATCTAAGGAAAAAGCGTGGCGTTGACGTTTTCACCTGAAAAATGTAATATGGGCGCATTCAATGAGTTGGAGAGAAAGGTGATGCCGACCCCTTCCAGATTTATCGGTCCATGGCCGTGTAATAATCAATTATAAACTTTTCGACTCCGCCACACAACCCAAGGGAGTAAAGGTGACGGCTGCGGGAAGCCGTTTATTTGTAAACACAGCCGTTGCCTTTAGTTTCAGGATGGGGACCTAAACTTAAGTTAATTTGTGAGCTGTGTCCCCCGGATTCCAATAGGAGAAAATATTATGACGGAAATGTCCCTCTATCACCAGTTAGCTGAAAGTGTAGGCGCGCCGGGCTCAGCCAGAATCGTTAAAATCTTTCAAGCCCTGGCGGATGAGGATGAGGCCAAGGTACTGGTGGCCTCGTCTCCGCCGGCCAGCGTGGATGAGATCTCTGAAAAAACCGGCCTGCCCGGCCAATACGTCCAGGAGGTGGTTGATACGCTCTTTAAAAAGGGCCTGATCTTTAAGTCCAGCCGGAAAGACCCGCAGTTCTATTACCGGGTCAGGCATATGGTCCAGTTTCATGATTCGACCGCCGTGGCCAGGGACGTTACTCCTGAGCTTATTGCCATGTGGCAGGATTACATGGCCCATGAGTGGGAGGCCTATCGAGACGCGTTGATGAAGGTGATGCCCCGGCCCGGCTTGAGGGTCATCCCGGTTAACGTCAGCATTCAGCCCCAGACCCAGATACTGGCCTTCGACGATGTCAAGAACCTGATTGACGAGGCCCGGAGTATTGCGGTCACACCCTGCGCCTGCCGCAGTGTGGAAAAAAAATGTGACAGTCCCATGGAGGTATGTATTCAGTTCGACCGGTCCGCGGATTATGCCGTCGAACGCGGCACCGGCCGAAAACTGACCAGGGATGAGGCTATGGAGACGCTGAAAATAGCTGAGGAGAATGGACTTGTTCATTCCGGAAGCAACCAGCGCGGACCCGGGCGAGTCATCTGTAACTGCTGTGACTGCTGCTGCATGTTCTGGGGGCAGATGGGATACGTTTCACCCAGCCGTTTTCGGGCCGTGATCGACGCGGATACATGCACTGGATGCGAGTTCTGCCTTGAAAGATGCCGATTCGATGCGTTGAGCCTTGATGACGGGCAGGGGGTAGTGCGGGTGAGCCCGGATGATTGCATGGGCTGTGGGCTCTGTCTGACCGTGTGTCCGGAACAGAGTATTGACTTGAACGTCGTGCGTGAAGAGGATTTTGTTCCGGTATAGTAACTCTGGAATCACGCCGGCGCGGCGGCGGAAATTACACTCGTCATTCCGGACTAATTGTTTACGAAGTAAACAATCACTTGTTTGTGCGTTTTCCAAAAGAGCGTTTGTTTTCACAAACGCATAAATAGAAGATTGCTTGCTCCCCAAGCAATTTGGAAAACGCTCCAGCCGGAATCCAGGTATGCATGGCCGACAAGCGGCCATGGCACCGCGCTTCAGTTTTCTCTAAAT
>JAZGHI010000046.1:0-2695 GCA_036480955.1 Candidatus Adiutricales bacterium | reverse complement strand
GTGCAGGATTTGTTCCTTACCTTCCAAGGATAGTTTGTAAATCTTAACCCGCCCATCGACTACGACGTAAAAACCGGTTCCAGGATCGCCTTCGGAAAAAATTATCTGTCCCCGTTTGTAGGTCTTGTCCACAATAATTGGCGCCAGGTCCTCATATTGTGCTTGCGATAGCCCGTTGAAAATAGGGATGTTAGCCAGATGTTCAGGAATGTTCATTATAATTTTCCTTCGAAGATGATGGCCGGGTCGATACTCCCTCGGATGAAGCGAGCGCCCGTTTGTTTCGAGAAGTCGATCAAGACCCTCCGTGAATTCAATGGCTTAAGTGTAGGTGTGATTATCAGTCCCAGGGAAATGGAAATTCTTGCATCGATCCGGCTTTCCAAATAACAAAGGTGTAATGTAGTGATAATCACTTTCGCCAGGGAATAGCATTCAATTTTGACTAAAGTCAAGGCTATTATCCTTTGCACGAATATTCTACTAGCGGGAAGGAATATTTTAAAGCCAAGGAGATCGGAAATGAAATGGTCGGAAGAAGCCGGACAGGCAGTTTCGAAAGTGCCTTTTTTCGTAAAGAAGAGGGTCAAGAAGAAGGTGGAAGAGGAAGCCGCCAGATCGGGGGCCAAAATTGTCACTCCAGAGCACGTTCGGAAGAGTCAAAAAAAGTTCCTAAATAACATGGAGGACGAAATCAAAGGATACCGGATCGAAACCTGCTTCGGCTCAGGAGGTTGCCCGAACCGCATATTCCAGGATAACGACCTGGTTCAAAAAATAGAGGAAAAATTGTCCACTCGAGACTTGAAAATTTTTCTAAAAGAATATATAAATGGTCCTGTTCGGATGCATCATGAGTTTCGGGTATCTATTTCCGATTGTCCAAATGCCTGCTCGCGACCTCAAATAGTGAACTTTGGTGTTATTGGCGCTTGCAGGCCCATGGTTTCGGAAGAGCCGTGTACGCAATGTCAAGCGTGCCTAGATGCCTGCTTCGAACACGCCATCTCGTTTACCGATGAGTCCGAGACCCCGATAATCGACATGGAAAAATGCATGGCCTGCGGCAAATGCATCAAGGCTTGCCCCTCTGGAACTTTGGCTGAGGAGGCCCGGGGTTACCGGGTTCTGGTTGATGGAAAGCTGGGCAGGCATCCCCGACTGGGCCGCGAACTCGAGGGTATCTTTAGCGCGGAAGAAGTTTTGACCCTGGCTGATCAATACCTGGATTTTTTTCAAATGAGTCATATAAAAGACTCTCGATTTGATCGTAGGCTTGAGCAGAAAGATTTTGATGATATTTTAAAGGAAGCATCCAGAATCGGCCGGTATGGTCATGATTCATTACCGGTTGGCGACCCGCATTTAGAGAATAAAACATGAAATGTCCCGGACAGGATAGCCGGTTCTGGAAACCGGATGATATCTTTCAGGCCAAATGCCCGGAGTGCGGGGCCGAAGTCGAATTTTTTAAGGACGATACAGCCAGGTTGTGTAAAAAATGCGGTCTGCGTTTTATGAATCCAAAAATGGATTTCGGGTGCGCTTCGTATTGTAAATATGCGGATCAATGTCTTGGCGATTTATCCCCGGAACTTTTAAAGGAAAGAGAGAATCTCTTTAAAGACCGGGTAGCAATGGAAATGAAAAATTATTTTGGCACCGATTTCAGGCGAATCAGCCACGCCGACCGGGTGGCTCGGTACGCAAAGGAAATCGGAACAGGGGAAGGCGGAAATATGGCCGTCGTTCTGACCGCCGCTTACTTGCACGACATCGGTATCAAACAGGCTGAGGCCGGATTTCAGAGTTCGGCAGCCAGATACCAGGAAGAGCTAGGGCCGCCCATTGCCCGTGATATTCTGGAAAAACTTGGGGCCAGTCCCGATCTTATTGAGGAAGTGTGCGATATCATCGGGCACCATCATCATCCACGCTCAACCGAGACCGTTAATTTCCGGAGTCTGTATGATGCTGATTTAATAACTAATCTGCAGGAAAAATACCAGGATTCACCTCCGGATGAGGCCCGGATGGAGGCTCTCATCGCCAGTGATGCTTTTCTAACGGAAAGCGGCCGGGAACTGGCCAGAGGTGTTTTCCTTAAGTGACTGTAATGCGAAGAAAATTTTCCGATCTTACCTAGAGGTGACATTCCCGCAATACGCATCTATAAACCCACCATATAATCATACCAAAAATCCTCACCCCCGTTTACCTCCGAGAGTGAGGATTCTTTCTTTTATGGCAAACCTTCTCATACCGCTGAAAAATGACTGACAACATTAGGCAATATTGTTCTCCGAAGATACGAGAACACCAATTTGACCTTCTAAAACAAAGATCACCCCAAGGCACCCGTTTTTCAATACCTCGGGGTATAAAACTTTGCAGTCAGGCAAAAAATCTAGCAATTTACTTCTTTGCGAGATGATCTTAACAAATGTAAGTAAAAGACACCGATAGTTTCGCTTTTAAAATAAGCGGTTGAAATTCCGTCGGTTATTCTTTTATTTCTTGAGGAGAAAAGCGGGGCGGATGGCCTTCCGGCCGTATTTGTCAGTGATAGTGTCGAGGGCCAGATTTAAACTTTGTTTTTTTCCCGAATTATCCTCATCCGGAAAGAGAGATATCTGGTGTTCATCCTTCAAACTCGATAATTGGGACAGAGAAACACCTAGAAGTCTGACCGGCC
>JAZGHI010000045.1:0-7865 GCA_036480955.1 Candidatus Adiutricales bacterium | reverse complement strand
CTCGGACGAACCGTGGACCGGAGAGACTAAAATTAATCCCAACCGGCCGGAGTTCACCGAAGGCCTGACAAGAGCCGCGGAAGTGGTTATGGATGCTATAAAAAATGGATGATCCGATCATGGCCATCGATATCGGAACCGGCACCCAGGATATTTTACTGTTCGATCCTGAACAGAGCGTTGAAAACGCGGTTAAACTGGTCCTGCCTTCACCCACACGGATCGCGGCCCTTCGCATCCGGTCCGTCACCAGCCGGAAAAAACCTCTTTTTCTATCGGGCCGGGTTATGGGTGGCGGGCCGGTCACAGGAGCCATACGGGACCATATCGAGGCCGGTTTACCCGTATACAGTCTGGAAGACCCGGCCCTTACCATACATGACAATCTTGAAAGGGTTAAAAAGATGGGTGTGGTCATTGTAGACTCCACCCCGGATGAAGGAACTGTCGAAGTAAGGCTCGGTGACATCGATATGGATGCCCTTTCAGAGGCCCTGCAATTGTTCAAGGTCTCTTTGCCGAAGACCGCGGCCTTCGCTCTCCAGGATCACGGGTTTTCACCAGACTCCAGTAACCGGTTAACCAGGTTCAGTCAATGGCGCGGATTTCTAGGGGCCGGGGGGAAGATAAAAGATCTGCTGTACACATCGCCCCCGGCCGGATTGACCAGAATGGCGGCGGCGGCCGAGGCCTTCCCAGGCGCGTACCTGATGGATACCGGAGCGGCCGCCCTGCGCGGCGCGGTTCTGGACGAGTACGCGGCTGAGCGTCTGGAAGAAGGGCTCTTGGCCGTAAATACCGGCAATGGGCATACCGTGGCCGGCTTGGTTAAAGGTGACCGGGTCTGGGGTATCTATGAACATCACACCTCTCTGCTCAACCCCGACCGGCTGGCCGATCATATGGATCGGTTCGCTAAAGGTTCTTTGACCCATGATGAGGTCTTCGACCAAGGCGGGCACGGCGTGACCTACAGTTCTGACTATTTGGATATGAAACCGTTCGAACCATTGGTAGTAACCGGTCCCCGCCGGGATATGGCTCCTGGACTCGGGCATCAGGCCGTCCCTTTCGGCGAGATGATGTTATCCGGGTGTTTCGGTCTGGTGGAAGCGGTTCGTGAGTATCTGGGGTAATGGAAACAGGCCACGGGAAACATGGATGAAGTAAAAAGACGAATAGAGTTTCTTCGGGAAGAAATTCACCGGCACAATCGGTTGTATTACCTGGAGCAATCACCCGAAGTTTCCGATGCCGAATATGATCGGCTTTTCCAGGAGTTGAAAGACCTGGAGGGCTCTCACCCCGAGTTGATAGCAACTGATTCACCGACTCAGCGTGTGGGGGCTGAACCGCAGGAAAAGTTCGCATCGGTTGAACACGTGGTACCCATGCTAAGCCTGGACAACGGCTTTGCCGAAGAAGACGTTATCGAGTTCGAATCCCGCATTAAGCGCTTTTTAAAGACCGAAGAAAAAATCAACTACATGGTCGAACCTAAAATCGACGGCGTGGCCGTGGAATTGATCTATGAGTCTGGGGAATTGAAACAGGCTTCAACCCGAGGTAATGGATACGTAGGGGAGGACATTACCCGGAACATCAGGACGATCCTGACCGTGCCGTACACTCTGACCGAAAGACCGGAAACGCCTTTCCCGGACAGGTTGGAAGTCCGGGGAGAAGTATATATGCAGCTTGACGAATTCGCCGGGCTTAACCAGGAAAGAGAATCCAAAGGCCTGCCGGTCTTCGCTAATCCGCGCAACGTGGCCTCTGGTTCCTTGAGACAGCTCGACGCGCGGGTGACAGCTACCCGCCGCCTGACGATTTTCTGTTACGCCGTGGCCCGCCCCGAAGCGCTCGGGGTCAAGACCCAGTATGAGTTATTCAAATATTTGAGACTTTGGGGGCTGAGGGCCAACCCGGACGCGGCTGTCTGCGAGTCTATCCCGGATGTTTTGGCTTTCTACCGCGATCTCGACCAGCGCCGCCATGAATTGGCTTATGAAGTGGACGGTCTGGTTATAAAGGTCAATCCCATCAGCCTACAGACTCGCCTGGGGGCCACTACTCGAAACCCGCGCTGGGCCTTGGCCTTTAAATTCGCTCCGGCCCAGGAATTTACCGTGGTCAGGTCCATCGAGGTTCAGGTGGGCCGGACCGGGGCTTTGACGCCGGTGGCCATTATGGCCCCGGTCCAGGTGGGAGGAGTTACAGTTCAAAGGGCCACCTTGCACAATGAGGATGAGGTCAAGCGAAAGGACGTGAGGGTTGGTGATACCGTTCTGTTGCAACGGGCCGGAGATGTCATCCCGGAAGTGGTCGAGGTGGTAAAAGAACGGCGGCCTGAAACCGCGGTGCCTTTTTCAATGCCTCTCAATTGCCCGGTCTGCGACTCGGAAGTGGTTCGTCTTCCGGACGAGTCCGCACACCGGTGCCCAAACGCCACCTGTCCGGCCCAGACTAAGGGACACATAATTCACTTTATGTCCAAGAACGCTCTGGATATAGCCGGGGGGCCAAAACTAGTGGACCTGCTTGTCGACCGCGGCCTGATAAACGATCCATCGGATCTGTTTTTTCTTCAACCGGAGGAACTGTCTTCTCTGCCGCATATGGGAGAAAAATCGGCGGCAAATTTTCTCGAGTCCCTCGAGGATAGTAAAGACACGACCTTGGTACGCTTTATTTACGGGCTCGGAATACGGCACGTGGGCGTCCACCTGGCCAGGGTGCTGGCCGAGCGCTTTGGTGTATTTGAGGCGTTACTGGAAGCCGTAGCAGAGGAGTTGGAGGAGATCGGTGAGGTGGGACCGAAATGCGCCGGGAGTATCATCAGTTTTGTGAACAATCCCAGGAACAGAGACCTCCTCAACCGGTTAACCTCCCCGGAGATAGGTCTAATATTGAAAGCCCCGGCCCGCCGGACGGGAGAGACGCCCTTGGCCGATAAAACAGTGGTGCTGACCGGAGGCCTGACCAGAATGACCCGGGAGGAGGCCAGAGTTCGGATTCAGTCCGCCGGTGGCCGGGTGGCCGGAAGTGTGAGCAAGAATACGGACTTAGTGGTAGTTGGAGAAAATCCGGGCAAGAAACTCCAAAAGGCCGGTGAATTGGGCCTAGAAGTCATCAGCGAAGAAGAGTTCCTGGCAATGCTTAAAGAGTGAAAATGGCTAAAAAAAGAGCGCATCTGATTATCTCCGGGAGAGTCCAGGGAGTGTATTACCGTTATTCAACCCAGCAGGAGGCAAAGAGACTGGGCCTGACGGGATGGGTCAGGAATTTGCCGAACGGGAACGTTGAGGCCGTGGTTGAAGGCGATGAGACTGTTGTTGAGAGGATGATCGGCTGGTGCCACGACGGCCCGGCCGGCGCCGCCGTGAGCGAGGTTAAGAAAACACAACGGGAGGCTTCCGGTGAATTCGAGGGCTTTGAGATCAGATATTGAGTTTAAGCAGGACTTGCTGGCGGCTGGACTTGACACATGGGGCGCTTTCATCTACCTTCTCTGCGTCTGGAATGAGTGATCAGAGTGTCTGCCAATAACAATTCCGATTTAAAAATAAAGAAGAAAGACCGGACCTTAAAACCCCCGAAGGCAGGCCGGTAGGGCAGGCACCACCATAAAAGCCGTTGCTTCAATTAGGAGATACAATGCTTCGACGAAACATCCCCATAATAATTATCCTGACCATTATAATCGGCCTGAGCCTTTCTTTCGGCGGCTGCTCTCTTCGGAAAGGCTCCGGGCCTGTTTACTTTAAAAAAAGTGATCTTAAAAAAAGAATAGCCGTGATTCCTTTTCAGGAATACTCGACCCAGGAAGGAGAATCATTAGGCGGCCGAGTGGCTGTCGTTCTGGCCCAACGTTTGGCTCAATCCGGTAAAGTAACGGTAATGCCGTGGAAGGAAGTGGAAGCCTATATATCCGTCCAGCGTATTCCCAGGCCTTTGACCCAGGCATCGGCCGTGTTAGTCGGACGCGGGTTGAATCTGAACGCCGTGGTTCTTGGATCCATTTCAGAAATTGATGAGGTCTCGAGCAGGAGTGGATTTTGGGCCTATATCCCTTTTATTAAAGATACAGGCTCCATGAACGTGAGTCTGGTAGCCAAAGTAGTAGATGTGGAGAATGGAACCCTTCTTATAGCCAAGGCCAGCAGGGGTGATACTAAATATGATTCTAAAGAGGATTCCTTGGCTTCCGGCTCGGGAAAGGGTCCTGATAGATCCCTGATTAACAGGAGTCTGGATGAGGCCGTCAGGGCCATGAGCAAGAGCATCCTGAAAGCGCTGGCCAATTCTCCCTGGAAGGGTTACGTACTAAGTGTGTCGGGCAACGTAGCCATGTTGAGCGCGGGACAGGAGGAGGGCGTGAAGCTTGGAGACAGGTTTGTAATTTTATCGGTCCAGGACAGAATAACAGGCGCTACGGGCATATCATACGTGATCCCGGGTCCGACCAAGGCGGCCCTTGAAGTAACCCGCGTCCTGGGCAACTCGTCCGAAGCGAAAATCATATCCGGGCAGGCTTTGCCGGGTGAGGCCGTATATCCGGTCAATTAATAAGGCAGGACTGAATTAAACAGGGTCTTGTTTAAAGGGGCTTTAGTTACGCTCAGCTATGGTCACCATCTCTCTGGCCGCGTCCAGGGTCTTGGCCGTGGGTTCAACACCGCCTAACATCCTGGCAATTTCCTCGATACGTTCTTCTCCAGATAAGGGCCGAATATCCGTGACTGTTCGCCCGCCTTTTACTTCCTTGAACACAAGGTGGTGATTTTGTGCAAAGGCGGCTATCTGAGGCAGATGGGTTATGCAGAGGATTTGGTGGAATTTTGAAAGGGCCTTGATTTTCCGTCCGATTACCTCGGCGATCCCGCCCCCGATACCTGAATCCACTTCATCGAAGATCAGCGAATGAGTTTTCTCCCGACCCGCCAGTATCGCGTTCAGACCGAGCAAGGTTCGGCTTAACTCCCCGCCTGAGGCTATCTGAGCCATGGGTTTGAGTTCCTCTCCGAGATTGGGTGATATCAGGAATTCTATTTCGTCCCATCCGATCGGGCCTGGGATTTTTGAGTCCGGCCTTTCGACAAAACTGATTTCAAACTCCAGCTTGGGCATACCCAGTGTCCTGAGTTCCTTTATCACCGCTTTTGACATTTTCGAAGCGGAACCTCGGCGCTTTGAGGCCAGTCTGTCCGCTAGTTCTCGAATTTTTTCTTCGGCCTGAGCGGCCTCGTTTATTTTGGTACCAAGGTTCTTCTCCATCGCGGCCAGGCTATCCAGTCCCGACTCCACTCTCCGGCTAAATTCCATGACGTCGGACAGCTCAGGCCCGTATTTTCTTTTCAGCCGGTTTATCATCGCCATACGATCCTCAACTTCTTCCAGACGCTCCGGATTAAAGGTCAGCCGGTCCAGATGGTCTCTCAAGGCTTGGGCGACTTCGGTTATTTGATGGTAGGCATCCTCTAGCTGGCCGGCTTGTACTGAAAGGCGGTCGTCCAATTCGACCACACGGTGTAGATCGCTCCGCACGTCGTCCAATATTTCGGTAACCGCCCCGGTTTGTCCAAACAGCTTCTCGTAGCTAAGCTGAAGGCTGTTAGATATTTTTTCAGCGTTTCGCATCAGGCGCCTTTCCTTTTCCAGCGCGGTGTCTTCGTCCGGCAGGAGATACGCCTCTTGGATTTCTTTGACCTGGAACTCGTGAAGCTCCGCGTCTTCCCTGGCCTTCATGATTTTTTTCTCAAGAGCCTCGACTTCATTTCGCAGGTCATGATACGCTCGCGAAGCTTCATCCATCACCGCGCGGTCGGCCATCAGATTTCCGTATTGATCCAGAAGCAGAAGCTGCCGTTCTGGATCGAGCAACCGCTGATGCTCGTGCTGCCCGGAAATGCTGACCAGAGCCTCCCCCAATCTGGTCAATTGAGCCAGATTAGCCGGGGAGCCGTTGATAAATATACGATTTTTATTGGTCCGGCTGATAATCCTCCGGATAATCAGGTTATCATCGGAAGGCAGGCCCATTTCAGTAAGGCTTTGGCTGATGAACTCGGGCTCCGGCGGGATAAAGGCGGCTTGAACCTCAGCCTCCTCACTCCCTTCACGAATCAGACCGGTGAAAGCACGGCTGCCAAGGATGAGGTTAACCGCTCCCACGATTATGGATTTCCCGGCCCCGGTTTCGCCGGTCAGGACATTAAATCCGGGTCCGAATACGAGTTCCAAACTTTCAATGAGGGCGAAATTTCTAATTATCAGGTCTGAAAGCATAAGATGGACGCAAAGGCAGGTCCTCGGGAGAATCTTTTTTAGCTATCCGCGGTCACCCGGAGAACTTCCTGGTAGGTGGTCTGGCCTGAAAGCATTATTTTAATGGCATTATCCCTCAGCATGGTCATGCCCTCGCTCCTGGCCGCTTCCCTGAAAGCCCCAACTTCCCGGTCGGTCAAAGTCAACTGCCGGAGCTTTTCGGAAAAGGGCATGATTTCAAAGACGGCCTGCCGTCCTAGGTAACCCGTTCCCCGGCATCTGGTGCAGCCCCGTCCACGGCTGAGTTTGAGTTTACCCTTTGTTTTGACGTCTAGGCCCACGTCCATTATTTTGTCCTGACCGTCGTGAAAGTCTTCTTTACAGTGGATACAAATACGGCGCATCAATCTCTGGGCGACGCTACCGATAAGAGTCGAGGTTATAAGGAACGGCTCAATACCAAGGTCGATCAGACGGGTAACAGCCGAGGGAGCGTCGTTCGTATGCAAGGTGGAGAGAACCAGGTGACCGGTGAGGGCGGCTTGTACCGCGTGTTCCGCCGTTTCTTTATCCCGGAGTTCACCGATCATGATAATGTCCGGGTCTTGCCGGAGTATATTGCGCAATATATTACCGAAAGTGATCCCAACCTGTGGTTGAACCGCGATCTGGTTGAAATCCTCGAAGACCATCTCAATGGGGTCCTCAATAGTGGTGATATTCTTTTCCGGGCTGCCTATATGCCGGAGGGTTGAATAAAGGGTCGTGGATTTACCGCTGCCCGTGGGACCGGTTACCAGGATGATACCATGGGGGCTGCTGATAAATTCTTCATATTTCAACAAGTCAGGTGGTGTCAGCCCCAGGTTGCCAAGGTCTTGAAAAAGAACATCAGGGTTAAGAATCCTTAATACGGCTTTTTCACCGAAAGCTACCGGCAACGTTGATACGCGGATTTCGATCTCCTGGCTCTGGCGTCCGACCTTGATGCGGCCATCCTGAGGCCGTCTTTTTTCGGCTATGTCCAGACGGGCCAGAGTTTTTATTCGGGATATCAGGGCTGAATGAATTGTCTTGGGCAGGCGGTAGACGTTGTGAAGCATACCGTCAATCCGCAACCGAATAAGGGTCTCGTTTCTTTTAGGTTCGATATGGATATCACTGGCATCTTGTTCAAAGGCGTAACCGAACAGATAATCAACAGCGTTCTTGATATGCTGATCCGTGGCCTGGATTTCCTCGGTCGGCCGTAGACGGACATATTGCTCCAGGTTGCCCAGATCAACGCCCAGGTCGGAGAATTGGTCCTCGGCCCCCACGATGGAGCTCTTAAAACCGTAGAATTCACTGATCAGTTTCCTGATATCCGTTTTGGTACTTATCACCGGCTGAATGTTGTACTGGCTAACCCTTCTGATATCCTCCAGTACCGCCTGGTCAAAAGGATCATAAATGGCCACTTCCAGTGTACCGTCTTTCAGGTCCACCGGAACAACAAGATGTTTTAGAGCGAAAGAACGGGGAAGGTTCTTGGTGACCACGTTTAAATCCAGTTCCAAAGGATCAATTTTACGGAACTCGAGACCGCAATCATCAGC
>JAZGHI010000044.1:0-2098 GCA_036480955.1 Candidatus Adiutricales bacterium | reverse complement strand
CCGGGTCGCCATCCTGGATATGCTCATGCCAGGCAAGGACGGAGAGACACTGGGCAGAAAAATTAAAGCAGACGCATTGCTAAAACAGACGATTCTGGTGATGCTGACCTCGGCCGGAAGACGCGGAGACGCTGCCCGACTTGATAAGATTGGTTTTGCAGCGTATCTGACCAAACCGGTCAAACAGTCGCGGCTTTATGACTGTCTCGTGACAGTCCTGAGTCGAGCACCACGAGCCGCGGCCGGCCAAAGACCGATTATCACCCGTCATTCCATCGCGGAAGACAAAAAGCAAAGCATCCGCATCCTGCTGGCCGAGGACAATATAACGAACCAGAAGGTAGCCTTGAGGATCTTGGAAAAGCTGGGCTTTCGAGCCAACGCAGTAGCTAACGGCCAGGAAGCGGTTAAGGCCCTGGAAACCATACCATACGATCTGGTGCTAATGGACGTGCAGATGCCCGAAATGGACGGTTTTGAAGCGACGCGGGTCATTCGGGACAAGACATCATCAGTCAAGGATCACACTATTCCGATCATCGCCATGACCGCCCATGCCTTGAAGGGAGATAGGGAAAAATGTCTTGAGGCGGGCATGGATGATTATGTGCCTAAGCCTTTTCAACCGCAAGAACTTCTGGAAGCGATTCAGAGGGTACTTCCTGAGGGAGGTTCTTCAAAAGCATCGCAAACTACACCGACCGTACTGCTGGAGGAGGGTGTTTTTGACCGGTCAGCCTTGCTGGACCGGCTCTTCGGTGACGAGGAGCTTGTCAGGGAGATACTGGAAACCTTTCTAGAAGACGCTCCCCTTCAGATTGGCGCCCTAAAAGAAGCTTTAAATAAAGATGACGCTTCATTGGTGCGGGAATGCGGTCACAAGCTCAAGGGTTCCTCGGGAATGGTTTGCGCGGTGGGCATGCAGAAGGTTGGATTACAAATTGAGGAGGCTGGTGAAAAAGGTGACCTGGGCCAAGCCGCTTCCCTAAAAGAAAAGATTGAGCAAGAGTTTGCGAAATTTAAAAAACTCCTGTTTGAGTTAGAAATCCTGATGTAGAAAACCACTCTTGTTTCTCTAGGCGAACAAAGTGTAACTCTTACACTGAGAGAAAAGGAGTTCCTTTGCCTTGAGGAATAAAATGAACGATCATCGTAGAACATCAGAGGCAGGGCTGTCGTATCAGGCTCTCACAGATATAGAAAAAAGCCTTGTTGAGAGTGGAATAACCGAGAACAACATCGCTGGTATAGTGATGGATCTTTCGCTCGGGAGGGCGTTTTTATCATGTTTACGCCGGAAACGGCAGAGCCCAGTAATTTATCACCGGCAGAGCTAGTGGTTTATCTTGTTCAATTGGACCTACCACTATATCTGGTATAGTGGATGACAGCTACCGTGGGACCAAAAAGTAAACAATATATTAACTATCTGTAACCACTCAATTTTTTGAAAAAGTAACAGCTACCAAAGGTATGTAATGCTTGTAAGAAACTAGATGAAACCATCTTCCTCACTCATATTCCTTTTGACTTTCTTCAGCCAACGCATTCTATCTTCGAAATCTTAACTACTCTTTTTTCTCGGTGATTAGACAATTTTCGGTTTCCCCCCAAACCGAAAAATTAAATTTCCATATGCCCCCCTGAAAAAGCTTCACTGTCGCGTTAGGACACCCGCACTCAGGATTTTAAAGACGCTGAACAGGTGGGTATTAACCACCTTCTCTACAACAAGTTAACTATTTGAATTTACATGGAAAATGTAACCAGCCAGGTGGTTTTAACAATTTTATCTCTCAATATTCTCTAAAGAAATCAATAAGTTCTATTCGATAAAGGCATTGTCTCAAATTACTTCATTCTCAAAAAAGCAGGGATTACGCCGATTAGCGTAATCCCTTGAAATTATTGGCTCCCCGGGACGGACTCGAACCGCCGACAAAGTGGTTAACAGCCACCCGCTCTACCAACTGAGCTACCGGGGAACAGCCAGCAATTATCTAACCCTTACTTGCATCCAGAGTCAATAGGGAAATGCCTGTTTTATAACTATTCCGCCTCGGTTTCCGCTTCCGCGTCGGCCGCGGCCCGGGCCGCG
>JAZGHI010000043.1:0-7437 GCA_036480955.1 Candidatus Adiutricales bacterium | reverse complement strand
CCTGGCCATGGCCGAAGCGGGAGCAGATATAGTCGCGATTTCATTCAACGAGAGCAGAATCGAGCCGGCCGTAGAGGAGATAACAGGGTCAGGGAACAAAGCCATGGCCTTGAGCGTTGACGTAACCGATGAGGCCCAGGTTCAAACCATGGTCGAGAAAACTTTGTCGGAATTCGGCCGCCTAGATATACTGGTCAACGGTGAAGACGCTGCTTTCGGAAAGCCCACGCTAGAGACCAGCCTGGCTGAATGGCGTAAGGTCTTTGACGTAAATGTTACCAGCGTTTTTTTGTGCTGCAAGGCCGTCGCGCCGGTCATGATGGAGCAGGGGGCGGGTAAGATCATCAATATCTCCTCCGCCCTGGCTCTTCGGGTCGTGGTCAACGGAGCCGCTTACTGCGCCAGCAAAGGCGCCGTCAGCCAGCTCACACAAGCGTTGGCCTTGGAGTGGGGGCCGAACCAGATAAGTATAAACGCCGTTGCTTCGGGTTGGTTTGCCGATGGCCCCGTCGACCCCGTGGAGGAGGTTAAACAGCCGCAGGTGAGAATGATACCTCAGCGCCGGCGCGGACAGCCCGAGGAGATTGCCGGGCTGGTGGTGTATCTGGCGTCTGAGGCCGGAAGCTATACCACCGGCCAGACCATCCTGGTTGACGGTGGCGCACACACTCACGCCTGATATATTTATACCGCAGGCGGAAGGTTTTTTATTTCCTTTAGCTATACTTAGAGACCTCTGCAAAACGAGTAAATTGAGGTCAAATTGCTTTTCGGCGGGAGCGCGAGAATTTAAGCCGCAGGAATACTTGTAGTATTTCGAGGACTAAAGCCACTGCAGGCGAAGCCGAAGTGGCAACTCAAAATTCGAGCGCGACTAAATTCAGATGGCCGAAGGCCATATGAATATTCCTGAGAAAGAAACCTTCGGTTTCTTTGATGAGTTGGGCCAAAGGACGAAGTTCTGCAGAGGTCTCGCTTAAGTGTTCATGTCCTTCAACATCCTGGAGGTGGACATATATACCTTGCTGACCTCAGTCTGAGATTCAAGTAGATGGCCCGAGGAGGCCAGGATTTCAGCGCGAGCCAGGTTTCCTTTAATTTCAGGTTTTTGTGCCTCAGGCACGGCTTCAGCCATAAGGGCGGCCAGAAGCTTTCTTTCACCGGCCAGACTTTCATTAAGATAAGGAAGGTTGTCGTACCAGAGCAGGCGTTCCTCATAGCTGGAAAAAGGATCGCGGGCCGCCGCCATGCCGGCAATTGTCCGGCCGCTTTCCCAAGACCTTTCCAGCGCCTGATCAAAATCGAACCGGGTAGCCGGTACCGGGTCCAGAGCCCTCATCTGCAGCATCTGGAAAAAGTGGTAAACCGGCCGAAGGCCCGATATCAGGCCATTTCCTGTTCCCCCGGCAATGCCGATGCCCAAAGCCGGAAGCCCCTGGAGCGGGCCGGACATGGCAAATACCCGAAACATTTTCAGGATCAAATACTTGACCATACCGCTGGTATCCCACCAGTACACAGGAGTACCCAGGACCAGAGCGCCGCAGTTCAGGATTTTTTCACTGAGCAGTTCGAAGGCTTCATCCTCATAGGTGCATTTCAGGTTTTTTAAACAAACCCATGGCAGACAGTCTTCACAGGCCTTGACAACATGTTCGGACATCTGAATTTTTTCAACCGCTGCTCCGGTTTCGGCCGCGCTGTCCAAAGCCGCGCTTACAAGCTTATTAGTCCGGCCTTCAGGGTTTGGGCTGCCCACTAAACCCAGGACCGTCTTGTTTCCACTCATGCAACACCTCCAATTTTAAGTCAGAAATTTTCAAGCACTATGCAGTATTAACCCTTAAATATCAAACATGAATTTTCAGTAACGCTGCGTATAACTATCACCTAATGCCGATCATGTTACTCATTTATGCTCCGGCTGGCAACCATTGTCAGTCCTTTAAGGACCAGGTATCATACATTCCCTTAAAAGCAGGAATGATGCTTCTTACTTTTCCCCGGGTTCCGCGGGAATTAATTGACATAACCCGGCCCGGTGCGTAGTTTGACCGAAGGGATACAGTATAAAATGACGCTAGTCTTTGACCCGATTGCGGAGACATACGACCAGTGGTTCGATACGGCCGAAGGGCAAGCTATTTTTGAGGCCGAATTGACCTGTCTTCGCTCGCTCGGCGAACAATGCCAGGGCCGATGGCTGGAGGTGGGTGTCGGTACCGGCCGCTTTGCCGGCAGGATGGGTATTACCGAAGGAATCGATCCATCACCGCGCATGCTCGAAATCGCGGCGGGGCGCGGTATCAGGGTATATGAGGGGTATGCGGAAGAACTCCCTTTCCCGGACAGCTCTTTCGACGGAATTCTCATAGCATTAGCCCTCTGCTTCATCCCCGACATTAGACAAGCCCTGGACCAGTGCCACAGGATATTGCGCGCCGAGGGGAGTCTTCTCCTCGGAGACATCCCCGCGGACAGTCAATGGGGCAAGGCTTATGAGAAAGAAAAAGCTGAAGGGCATCCGGTCTGGGAGCAGGCCAATTTCCTGCCGGCTTCAGAACTGGCGGCGCTGGTTGATAAGGCCGGGTTCCATCTTAAGCAGGCCGCGAGTACTCTTTTCTGGGAACCGGGCGGTCTGCCGGAGATCGAACCCCGTTTTGAAACCGGTATCATTCCCGGCGCAGGGTTTCTGGGCCTGCTGTTTAAGAAGACCAGCCCGTAATCATATCGCGGTGAAACCTCGGTTGTCCTTTAGGCCGGTGAAGTAGCTGTACCAAATAATACGCCAAGGTTCATCCAAAATATAATCCTTGTTGACAAACCCCCTTAAAAGTGGGAGGATTTTAAATCTAGGGAGCTGTATAAAAACGGCTGAGAGGGAGCTGCTTAGTTCCGACCTTCTGACCTGATCCGGATAATACCGGCGGAGGGAAACACAATTTCGGTTGGTTCCAGGCTTTTATCACTCCTGATAAGAGCTTTTTTTATCTCCTCCTTATAATCTTACCGAAGAATCCAATAAGGAGGTAAGCCGCATGTCAACCATCAACCTAAGCCTACAGATACTGCCAAAGGTTCCTGATGCCAGGACCTATGAAGTCGTAGACCTTGTAATTAAAATGATTGAGGAATCAGGGATCAAGTTTATGGTCGGGCCCATGGAAACAACCATGCAAGGAGAGATGGACGAACTTTTTGATATCGTGAAAAAGGCCCATCAGATCTGTCTGGATGCTGGGGCTGAACGTGTCGGCGCCATGATCAAAACAGACTGCAAACCGGGCGGAGTAACTATGGATGAGAAAATCTATAAATACAGGTAGGATCATCTATCCCCTAGGAACGGGATTTTTCCTGCTCGTCGCCTGGGAGGTCTTTGTCCGGGTACTGTCGGTGGATAAATTCCTGCTTCCCGCGCCTTCGGTTATCCTGAAGGCTCTCGTTGTTCAGTGGCCCCTTATGAAAAGCCACGCCCTGATTACGCTTCAGACTTCGGTCTCGGGACTGCTTCTGGCGGTTATCCTGGCCATCATCATGGGTCTGCTGTTGGATAGCTTTTCATTCATGAAAAAGTCTGTTTACCCGTTTATAGTGGTCTCCCAGACCATCCCTATCGTGTTTATCTATCCTTTGTTCTTGATCTGGTTCGGCTTCGGCCTAGCGGCCAAAATCGTGGTTGTTACCTTAGTCTGTTTTTTCCCCGCCGCGGTCAATCTGATTGATGGCCTGGCTCAGACGGACCCGGAATTAATGGATTTATTTCGTTCCATGCGCAGCGGACGCTGGCGCATATTTACCATGGTCCGCTTCCCCGGCGCGCTGCCCTCCTTTTTTTCAGGCCTGAGAATATCCGCGACCTATTGTGTCATGGCCGCGGTCATTGGGGAGTGGCTGGGCGCTAAACAAGGGATGGGCGTTTATATGATTCGCTCGTATAAAAACTTCTCCACCCCCAGGGTGTTCGCGGCCATTCTGGTCGTGGTTCTTTTAAGCCTGGTATTTTTTTATCTGGTTCGAATTATAGAAAGGATTATTATCTCATGGAGTTTTATTCGCGAAGAATAAAAAACAGGAAATGGTCTGTACTAGTCATATCACTGGTTATGGCCGGTTTTATCATCACTTTCGGATACGAAGACGACGTATCAGCCAAGACCACGGAACTAAAAAAGGTCACCATTGTCCTGGATTGGGTGGTCAACACGAACCATACGGGGATATATGTCGCCAAAGATAATGGTTACTTCAAAGACGAAGGCCTGGATGTGGCCATTGAGTTTCCTCCGGAGATCGGGGCGGAAAGCCTGGTCGTTTCCGGGACCGCCCAATTTGGGATCAGCCATCAGGAAGCGGTGACTCTGGCCCGGGTAAAGGGCGTCAAATTAAAAGCCCTGGCCGCGATTATCCAGCATAATACGTCCGGGTTCGCGGCTCGGAAAACCGCCGCCATTAACCGGCCCAAAGATTTTGAAGGCAAGACCTACGGCGGCTGGGGTTCTCCCATAGAGGTAGCAACCCTGAAAGCCCTTATGGAAAGAGATAACGGCGACTATAACAAAATCAAACAGGTCTCCATAGGCTCGATGGGTTTCTTCGCCGCCACTTCCGCGGGAATTGATTTTGTCTGGATTTTCCAGGGCTGGGACGGCGTGGCCGCGAAAATCAGGGGAATCGATATTTCATTCATCTCTCTAAGGGAAATGGAACCTGCCCTGGATTATTATACGCCGCTTATCATAGCTAGCGACAAATACATAGCTAGGCACCCTGATATCGTCAGAAAGTTCATTAAAGCCCTGTCCAGAGGATATGAATTCTGTATTGAAAACCCGGAAAAGGCGGCTGATATCCTCCTGGCAAGCGCGCCGGAACTGGACCGGAAACTAGTTGTCGGCAGCCAGAAGTTCCTGGCCGGACAATACAAAGCGGACGCGCCCCGATGGGGCGAGATGAAACTTTCCGTCTGGATTAATTACGCAAACTGGCTGGATAAATATAACCAGTTGGAAGGAGTGTTTGAGCCTGAGTCGGCCTTTACCAACGAATTTTTACCTGAATAGACTTATGCCGAAACTGGCGGTGCAGGATGTTTCAAAATCATATCCCTCTCTGGACGTGCTGGGATCTTTCACCTTTCAGGTGAATGAGGGAGAATTTCTGACTATCCTTGGTCCGAGTGGTTGCGGCAAGAGCACACTGCTTCAGATTATAGCCGGTCTGATTTCTCCGGACGGGGGCGAGGTGTTTTTCGACGGGAAAAAGTGCACAGGCACAACCGGTCTGATGAGCTTTATGCACCAGAAAGACCTGCTTCTTCCCTGGAAAAATGTCCTGGAGAATATCTCCATCCCTCTGCGATTAAAAGGTATGTCGCGAAAAAAAGCAAGGACAGAGGCGGGTTCTCACCTTGAGCGGTTCGGACTGTATGGTTTTGAAAAGTATTATCCGATCCAACTTTCCGGTGGCATGCGACAGAGAGCCGCCTTGTTGAGGACCTATCTTTACCAGAGCGACGTGATGCTCCTGGATGAGCCTTTTGGAGCTCTGGACGCCATTACCAGAGAAGGGCTGCAGGAATGGCTTCTGGGCATAATAGAAGAAGTTAATTCCACGGTGGTCCTCGTAACGCATGCCGTAGAGGAAGCCCTGCTTTTGTCCGACCGGATACTGGTGCTTTCGCCTCGTCCTTCAGTGGTTAAAGAGGAGATCCCTGTTTCCTTTCCACATCCTCGCGACAGCAGCCTGCGGCTCTCAAAAGAGTTCCTGGGGCTTAAACGCCGGGTACTTGCCAGCCTGGATTAATCATTACCTTTGGCCACGCCCGGCCATGATGGTTCAATGGAAACGCAAACACCACCTGCGTTCACCAGCATCCTGTTGTTCTGAGAAAACAGGATTTCCAAAAAATAGGATACTGTATTATTAACCTTGCGGCATGCAGGATTTCATCTTGAATTCGTCCATTTTGATGTACCGGATTCGCATCAGATAATTCTAACCCTTGTGCCATTCAGATTCATTTACCCGCTACCCACCCATAACTGAAATTTAGTGCTGTAGCCCAGACAGTATGCATGGCCCGGCCGTTGTCGCGGAAAGTATGGTTGAGTTTTCGTTCCCTGGCGATTTGAGCCTCTGCCTCTTCCTGGGAAAAGCCCTGTTTGATAAAATGCTTTTCCATATGGTTTGCGGTGTCGTCGTCAATGGTGCGGCCGATGTCCTGCGCTACGGCTTTGTGCAAAAGCTCCTGGTCCTCGGTTTCAATGGGCGGGAGGATACATTTCACAAGATCGCTCATCCGGGATCCCACGTTTTTCAGTCCCATCTTATGAAAAATAGCGGGAAGTTTAAGGCCGATATTTCCATCACGGCCGGAAGACTTTCGGTTATGTTCATAGTTTTTTTGCAGGAAACCCAGGTCCGTGGTCTCGGCCAGATCCATTTCCGCAATGTGAAGCAGTGGGTTGGCTGCGTTCCAGTTGGCCTCGACAGCCATAACCAGACCGCCTGACGCCGTAGTGCGGATCATTTCCTTGATGGCCTTTTCCGGCTCCGGCAGGTGCATCAGAAAGGCCTGGCACACGGCCATGTCAAAGTGTGAATCCTCAAACGGCGCGTCATACCCGTCGGCCACGATAAATTTCACATCATGGCGCAGGTTTTTGAAAACGTCTTTGGCCTGTTCAATAAGTATCTCTGAAATGTCTATTCCTGTGTAAGAGGAACCTTCGGGCAAAAAACGCATAAGGCTCAAACCCAGGTAACCGAGGCCGCAGCCGAAATCCACTATTCTGGCGGGCTTTGATATTTTCCACACCTTAGTTATTAAAAATTCAATGTAATCAGCGTTGTGGAACCGGTACCTGTTTTCTTCCAGGTAATTTCTCCTTTTGCCTGTATATTCCATGACTGATCATCCTCCGCACTTTAAGTATTTATGATTAACCATCCCAAGTGTAGGAGAACCATTGGAACTCCAAATAATTACAGCGTTAATTAAGGCAATATCAGTTTTTTTTGGACATCCATGATATAGGCCTGCTATTTTGCAGAGACTCAATTCATAAAGAGTCTATAAATCTGTATACCACCATATTTGACTTGTGAGTACTTGATTTGTTAAGTTCTGGTCCGATTGATTAGTTCTGATGCGTTGTAATTTTCAACCTCATGCCCAAAGGCCGCTGTAATGGCTCATAACCAGACCGAAACCAAAGACCTTGAGATCAAGACCGAGTGGTTGGCCTATAAGTGGAAGGCCCTTGTAATTGTAATGCTGAGCACGTTTCTGGGGACCATTGACGTTAGTATCGTTAATATATCCTTCCCGATTCTAACCAGGGAACTGAACGCGGAACTCACCACCGTCGTCTGGGTGACTCTGGCCTATAACCTGACCAGCACCAGTCTGATGCTCATCCTGGGACGTATCGG
>JAZGHI010000042.1:0-5172 GCA_036480955.1 Candidatus Adiutricales bacterium | reverse complement strand
ATCTCGGCGTTATACCCGGCGGCTGTGGGAAGATGTATAAGTTCCTGCCGCTCCCGCACCTGTCCGCCTTCCGCCAGAGGTTCTCTTCTCCGCCAGTGACCTCCTCCACTCGAAGCACTAGTTGCGTAGATGACCAATCCGTCCACCGGCGCGTATATCTTGGTCTTCCCGATCTGCCTTTCCGTCTTTTTAAGCTTGTCCTTCTGTTGCCCGAACTCAGCCTCTTTCGCTTTCAGGTTGGCCTCGGCCTGCAATATATCCGCCCTGGCCTTGCGTTTTATACGGTCGAGAGCCATCTTGGCCTGCTTGACGTCACTTTCAAGCTGTGCCAGGGACCTCTTATGCGTGTAGTTTTTTAATAGATTCAGATCATTTCGAGCAAGCTCGAGATCTAGCTTCTTTTTCTTTTCCGAGAGCTTGTCCACTTGGAGTTCTGTCTGGGAGATATACTTTTCCTCAAACAGCTTCTTTGACCATGTCAATTTCTCCTGGGCACGGGCTAACTCTTCCTCTGCGAGCGTTATCCGGCTCTCGGCCTCCTTAAGTTGATTCGGGTACTCTCCCTTCAAATATTTATCAAGATCCTGGAGGGCGAAATCATCGGTCAGTTGGGCTCGGTCGTTATCGCTCTGGGCCTGGTTCTTTACCACCGCCAGGTTCTCCCGGGCGCTTATGTAGGATGCTTCCGCGTTTTGCACTCTGATCTCCTGATCGATCTTCTTATCCAGCAGCTTGCTGGTGTCAAGTTCCACCAGCAGATCTCCCTTCTTGGCCCTGGTGCCTTCTTCCACTAGGAATATGATGGAGGTCACACCCTCAACCTCGCTTTTTACGATAATCTTCTCCCTCGCCTGGATGGAACCGGTCTCGGTTACACTGATCTTAAGCGGACCGCGTTTGACTTTAAACGTAGGCATGTTGCCGGCGGAGTCTTCATCGGTTATGAAGTAGCCGTAACCCCATACAGCCGCACCCCCGATTACTACGGCAATTACTATTGCCAGCAAAATTCGTCTAAAGAGATTGTATTTTTTATTTTCTCTTGCCATTCTCATTTCCTCTCGGATTATGTTCTAGAAGCAATCCGTCTTTCTTAATCTTAAGAAGCCCCGTATCCCGCTGGAAGGTGAGTTCAGCCACCCGGTAATCCACAGCGGCGGCCGACAGGGCGTTCCTGGCCGTAAGCAAAGCGTCCTGTGCTTCCGTGACATCACGGAGCACCCCTCGTCCGGCTTCAAAAAAAATCTCGGTGCTCTTTACCCGCTCTTCGGCCAGGGCCACGGCATTGGTCTGGATAAGGAACCCCTCCCGCGCCTCCGCCATCTCACGAAGACTCTGGCGGATCGAGAATTTAATTTGATCCTCCAGCTTCTGAAATTCCCGGACAGCCCTCTCAAGAGCAATATAACTGTTGCGATAATCATTGCGCTCAGCTGTCCTCTCGAAGGGAAGATCGAGGTTGAACAGACCCGTATATATTCCCCGGCCGGTACTCAGGCTCGCGTTCGCCAAATTAGCCGCGGCCAGGGAGCGTGACTCACCCAGCCTGGCCCGCCCGAAAAGAGTAAATTCAGCCCCCAGGGCGTCGGCCTTGACAACTACAGACCGCTGGGCGTCGTAGACCTGACCGGCGGAAATGATCAGGTCAAGACGATTCTCCAGACCAAGCCTGATGGCCGAACTTACCTCCATCTCAAGAGGACCGGTATGCTCCCGGTCGGGTGGGACAAGCGTTATCCCGCCATTTTTGGGAGAAGTACCTTTGGCCGCCAGTGAGGAGGTGTCTCCCATAACATCTGACACAATCTTTCGCGCGTAGGCCTTGAGACGATCCAACTCTGTCCGGTCAAGCACTATATCCGCATCGGTGGGAATACCTAAAAGCTGTTTAAAACGGTCGAGGCGGCTTTCCGTAGCGGCCATGGCCGTTATCCAGCGGGCCCGCGTCCTTAGTTCATTCTGGGCGGCTCGGCCGACTTCAATCGAGGTCGCTTGACCCGCGTCCGCGAGTGCCCGGGTACGGCGGGCGGACGATATCAGGAGACGGTAATTCTCGGCCGTGTTATCCACGAGATCCAGTTGTTTGAGTACATCCAGGTAGTTACTGGTGATGTCCACGGCGATTGTCTTTTTAAACCTCTCAAACTCATATATGGCATAAACCACATTACGTTCAGCCTGAGTCAAAGGCTCCGAAACAATGTGTCTGCCGGAACCTCTTAACAAGGGGATGGAAATAGAAGCGTCACCGGCTATACCAAAGGAAGAAGACCGGCTCTGAGTGAGGAGTTTAACCAAATCCACCGCCAGAGTGGCGGCAAACCTGGTACCGTTGTAAAGCGTCTTGCTGAGCGAAAGCAGCCCCTTGGTTTCAACCCCCTCAACCGTGCCCGCGCCAGCCGCGGCTGAAACAAGCCCTGTTCCGCCGGACTTGTCAAGAGTATAAGAACCCTCTGTCTTCCCGGCCAGCGTGAAACCGAATGCGTCACGCTCCAGGTCAAGAGCCAGGGCCGCCCGAAAAATCTCTTCCTTTCTCGTCTGATATTCCGGACTGTTCCGTGCGCCGACCTGCAGCGCCTGAATCAGGCTGAGTTTGACCGGCGTTCCGGTTGCCGGTAAAACCGGTTCTTCGGAGGAAGGACCGGAGTTGGGAGTATCCCTCTTCGGCCAATAAGCAATGGGCTTCAGTTTATCTGAACCCAAGGAAGCTTCTCCGGCATAGGGCAGATCCTGTCCGATCAGAAGGCGGCGGCGAAGGATGTCACTCGGCCTTTCAACCTTGAATTCATCTGTCTTTCCCAAAGCTTGCAGCTGCTTCTTCTGGATTATATTCAGGGCAGCCGTATCCGCGCCGCGCAGATGACCGGACATAGTCGTACAGCCCGTAAAAGAAAGTAAAAAAGCGGCTGGAACCAAAATCAACGCTGCAAAACTCCCTCTTCTTTCAGCAGTGCCTCTGATTCGCTTGATATTTTTCCGGTTCAAAGCTTTAGCGCGTACTGTCATAGGAAACTCCCGAAAACGCTTTTCATAAACACTCCAAGTTTACCTTTAACTGATCAGAAATCCAGCCGATGTTAAGCGCCAGGTGACGGTCGCTTTTAACGGGCGAATTTACCGCCAGAAAAAGGCTTTGAAACAAGCTATTTACTATATCGCAACTACTTGAAAAAGGTTACAAAAATTATATTTTCAAAACCTCCGATCCTGAACAACCGCCGGCGATGGTGCTTATGCTGCTTTTTCAAGCGGGAATCCAGCTTTCGTAATAAAACGCATTATGTCAAACGTCACAAATTCAAGCCAATATACTTCTCCTCCCCTTGGATTTGTAGCCAAGTAAGAAGCCCCAACAGCTTAAATAGCCGGAATATTCACGACCGGTACAGCTCACTAGTAATTTTAAGGCCCCGGACTCCATTAACAAGGCCTCTCCTGATTAAGTGGGGCAATAATCGCACCAGAACAGATATCTACGTGTAAGTATTTGAAATATAATACTTTTCAGGAAGGGCTAAAACATTGAATTGAGATGAAAGTTAGACGATGTCTAAATATTTAACATCCTTTAGGATCCCGATGCCAAAAAATCATACACAGCAAATATAATCACCACGGCTTATTGTCCCGCAGGGCTTTCAAAGTAATGTTTCTCCAACCTCGATAAAGAAAGATTCTTAATGCTCTAAGGGTGATCCCTACCCTGCTTGTAAGATGGTCTAATAGCAGCGGATAAGGATAGGCCGCTTAAAACCCATTCAGCCGAGACAGAATACCTGGGTACACGCTTCTCACCCATAGCCAAACCCCGTTTTATTTAGTTTGAAGCCCTTGAATCTTATACCGGAAAATCCACGGTCGCCCTCTTCAATAGGTTAAATAGGGCCACAAGGCTCTTGGGCAGGATGTTCGATCAGGCTATGACCAGTCAATGGGAATGCGACATGCGTCGGGCGCCTTACTCAATTCATGAAAAAAAACAATGGGTTATTTTAATTTTTGGCAGCCCTGGCGAGAATCGGTCTCTGGTGTGAGAGATCCGTGACATTTATACTGTTTAAGCAGTTAATATAATTGGAGAAAATAGATAATGGCCTTGATAACCGTATTTTTGGTTCGATTTCCGCTAGGTAAAAAGTACTAGTGAAAAATGGGATAAATCCATACTTTTGTCGTATTGACAGTTACGAATTATTTGGATACCTTAGAACTCAGTCGAGGTTCTTAAAAAACGCCGAGGTGCGAAAAAATGCGCAGTAAATTTTTAAAGAGGCTCCATCGCAGGATTCTTGTGGGGTGTGTTGCCTTCCTTTTTGTATTATTAGTTGCTTCACTCGCCAGTGCATCCACTCTTCTTATATTCTCGGATCCGAGTGGTTTGAGCGCTGAAGCGATTTTTAGCATGACCAGCAGTACTTCCTTACAAATTATTTTGACAAATACTTCCACAGGCTATCCGAGTGAGTGGGATTTGCTGGGTTTTAATGATGAAGATGGCAAAAATGCTAATCAGCTGCTAACCACACTATATTTTCGGCTACCGGGAATCACAGAAGTCATCGGTGGTTCTGCAGCTATCTCTTTGGGAAGCGAATCAGTCAATTTCGATAATATTAGTTCCCAACTCGGCCCTGGCGATAATGTCTCCGTGGAATGGGGATATGGAAATGAAGAACATGCTATTGACTCAATTCCGGATGATGATTATTTTCCATTTAGTCAGGTCAGTGCTATGCAAAGCCACACGGAGGGCGTCTTAGAGGACACCTTTGCTTTTAATACCGCTTCAAATCTGGATGGCCCGACGAATCTCGATGGCCCACAAGCAGGATTGACCAATGGTTTAATTTTGTTGGGCGGTTTAGGAGCGATTCAGAATTCAATTATTATCCAGATTACATTAGATGATGTGATTTCCGATCTGTCATTTTTAGAAAATGGAACCTGGGTTGAGTTCGGCTCTGACGCGGCACATCTACCAGGCTCCCCGGTCCCCATCCCATCAGCCATCCTCCTTCTTGGCTCCGGGATTCTTGGCCTAGCCGGATTGAGGAAAAAGTTCATCGGCAGAGGTTAATAAACGCTAAAGAAAAAAGGTAGGGCAGGGTTGAATATGGCCCTGCCTTTTTTTTAGTTCTGGGGACAGGATACTTTGTCCCCGGAATAGCTCTT
>JAZGHI010000041.1:0-5169 GCA_036480955.1 Candidatus Adiutricales bacterium | reverse complement strand
TCTCCCTATAAAAAATTTTGGCCCGATCACAGGTAAGAACCACGTCCTTCCACCTGATCGTTACCTTGCCATCTAAAGTGACCTCTCTTTTTTTATCATTCACTTCCAGTCGGTCGGTTGAGACTTGAACCGAGCCGTTTTCCGGATTCTTGCTTTTTACCTGCGGTTTAGGATTTGTCTTTCCTTCTTTTCCAGCCTCATTCGCAGACGAAGCCAGTTTTTCCTCGGCGGCTTGAGGCATGGGTGTCGCCATAAAATATAGCGCCGTAAAAGTCAGTAAAAAAAAAGCAGCAGCCAGCCTCATTTACCTGAGATTACTCCTAAGTCGATTCAAACAGCATTTTAGCCTGATGGTGGACTTTGAGAAGACGGGTGTCAATATCCCATGAAAGATGCCGGCCGTCTAGAGAAAAATTCGGACCGATAATCTTAAACCGGCCGGGGATAACAATCCTGTTCGTGTCAATATGATAGATCAACTCGTGTGTCATGACCCGATAACCCTCCAGATTTTTGATGATTACCTGGCCTGAAAGGCGGACCTTTTTTTTGGCTCTGTCATACGATGCTTCATTCCCGGTTACATTTATCTTTCCTTCACCATCATTGTACAAAGTTATCTTTACTCGATCAAAATGCAGAATTTGCTCCGCGCGGGAGTAGCGTAAACTGTCCGCCTTCAGATCCCACTCCTTCCGTCCGCCTTTGACCTCGGTGTAATTTACACCACTCAATCTCATATCCACGTTCCCAGGCAAAAAGCTGAGGGCCCTTGCCGGTCCGAGGTTCAGGCGCTGTCCCCAAACGATCAGCCCCCCACTCAGGAGGCCCAAAAAAACCAGGGACGATAGAAGTAAAAGTATAACTTTTCGCATGGGTTCAAATTACCTGACCGAAACTGCCTTACCCTGCTCCGCCTTTCATGATTTTAATATTATCAAGGAAACCGAACGGTGTAAAGCAAAAAGTGTGCCGATCACAACGAAAAAGGCGAAATTCCTATTTAAGATTCAACCGGCGTCTTAAAAGTAGAATGCGATAATCCTAAAAATATACGGCCGTGATCTCTTCCCAGCGCCCTTGGTTTCTGATTATCAATTCAGAAATTTCACGCGCGGCCCCTCGGCCGCTTGGGTGCCGACAGACGTAATGGACAGCCGATTTAACCTCGGGACGAGCGTCCGCCGGAGCCATGGCCAGACCAACCCGGCGCAATATGGGCAGGTCTATCAGGTCGTCACCTATATAGGCCGCTTCCCGATCACTCAGACCGAATTCGGCCAGGAGTTCCTCGTAGGCCTCGATCTTGACTTTAAGTCCCTGATAAATTTTATCCACGCCCAATTCTCTGGCCCGGTGTTCGACCACCCGGCTGGATCGGCCGGTTAAAAAAGCTACTTTATAATTTGCCCGTACCAGCCACTTAATGCCGGTCCCGTCCCGTACGTCGAAAAACTTACTTTCCATACCGTTATCATCTATAACTATACGTCCATCAGTCAGGACGCCGTCCACGTCGAAAAGGACCATTTTAATGGGTTCGATAATGGCCGGGTCGAATGTCACCGTAACGCCTCTTCTTCCTCTTTTTTCACTACGTTGTCTATTTCCTTCAAAATCCCCAGCAGCATTGAACACCGTTTCGTTGACAGCATATTGGGTCCGTCGCAGAGGGCTTGATCCGGATCGGGATGAACCTCCATAAAAACACCATCCACACCCGCGGCCACCGCCGCACGGGCCAGGGGTTCGGCTAATTCCCTTTGGCCCGCGGACCTGCCTTTACCCGCGCCAGGGAGCTGCACACTATGAGAGGCGTCGAAAATCACAGGGTATCCAAAAGCACGCATTAGCGGCAGGGAGCGCATGTCTACCACCAGGTCGTTGTATCCGAAGGAAGATCCTCTTTCAGTTATCAATACTTTCTCATTTCCGGTTGAGGTGATCTTCTCGATGACATGCTCAATATCGAGTGGGGCTAAAAATTGACCCTTTTTTACATTTATCACCTTGCCGGTTCGGGCCGCCGCCTGGATCAGGTCCGTCTGACGGCTCAGGAGGGCCGGGATTTGAATAATATCCAGAACTTTAGATGCGGCCTCGACTTCATCAACCGAATGAACGTCACTAGTAACCGGTACACCCACTTCCTTTCGAACCGCCTCCAGGATAGCCAGGCCTTTTTCCAGACCAGGGCCTCGGAAGGAATTGACACCGGTCCGATTGCCCTTATCATAAGAGGCTTTAAACACATACGACAAGTCCAAGGCCTTTGTGCGCTCTTTAAGAAAACCGGCCAAATCCAGGACCATGTTACGGTCTTCAATCACGCACGGTCCGGCTATCACCAGTAGCGGCTGGCCATGCCCACAGGTAAAGCTGCCGATAGGAACCGGTCTGGTCAACATCTCTATCTCCGCTCTTTATACTTAAGTGCTGCTTCTATGAAATCACGGAACAATGGATGGGGCTCCATGGGACGGGATTTAAACTCAGGATGGAATTGGCAGCCCACAAACCAGGGGTGATCCGGGAGTTCCATCATTTCGACTAATTTCCCATCAGGCGACAACCCGGAAAAGACCATACCCGCATCGGCCAGAGGTTGCCGGTATTCGTTATTGAATTCATACCTATGTCTGTGGCGTTCTGATATTTCTGTTTTTCCATAAGCCGCGTGGGCCTTGGTGTTGGAAACCAGATTGCAAGGATAAGCTCCCAGGCGCATTGTTCCGCCAAGGTCAGAATCAGGATCGCGGTGTTCCACCTTCTGGGTTCGATAATCGAACCATTCATTCATAAGATAGATAACCGGATGGGGGGTCTTCTCGTCCATCTCGGTGCTGTTTGCGTTTTCAAGCCCGGTCACGTTCCGCGCGAACTCGGCCACCGCCATATGCATGCCTAAACATATTCCGAAATACGGCACCTTATTTTCTCGGGCATAACGGCCAGCCTTGATCTTGCCTTCGACACCCCGGGAACCGAAGCCGCCCGGAACCAGTATGCCGTCCATAGTGGCCAGGATGTCCTCGCCCCCTTTCGTTTCCAATTGCTCTGAATCCACGAATACCAGGTTCACACTAGCCTCATTGGCCACTCCGCCGTGAAACAGAGCTTCATTCAGACTCTTGTAGGATTCCTGTAGGTCTATGTATTTCCCTACAATAGCTATATTGACCTCACTTTTCAGATTCTTAATCCGTTTGATTAATTCATGCCACGCCTCGAGGCGCGGTGAGCGAGTCCAGATATTTAAGAGATTTACGATCTTTTCATCCAATCCCTCTTTGTTGTAGAGAAGCGGACATTCATAAATATTTTCAACGTCAATGGCCGTTATTACAGCATCGGTTTCAACGTTACAAAATAGTGAAATCTTCTCTTTCAAGGGGCGTGTAAGTTCTTTTTCAGTCCGGCAAAGCAGGATGTCCGGCTGAATTCCGATACCTCTGAGGGTAGCTACCGAATGTTGGGTGGGTTTAGTCTTTATTTCACCCGATACCCGGATATAAGGAATTAGGGTTACGTGTATGTAAAGCACGTTTTCCCGGCCCAAGTCCAACCTGAGTTGACGGATGGCCTCAAGAAACGGCAGACTTTCGATATCGCCCACAGTGCCGCCAACCTCGATTATGGCCACGTCTACACCATCGCCCACGGATTTGATGTTATTTTTGATCTCATCCGTGATATGGGGAATAACCTGAATTGTTCCACCTAGATATTCCCCTCGCCGTTCTTTGGTGATTACCGAATAGTAAATGCTCCCGGAGGTAAAATTGTTCTTCCGACCCAGATGGACATTGGTATAGCGCTCGTAGTGCCCCAGGTCGAGATCAGTTTCAGCCCCATCATCCGTCACGTAAACCTCGCCGTGCTGAAATGGATTCATGGTCCCGGGATCGACATTGATATAGGGGTCGAGTTTCTGAAAAGTAACGGTCAGTCCACGGCTTTCCAACAGCGCTCCGATCGAGGCCGCAGCCAACCCTTTTCCCAGCGAAGAAAGCACCCCACCAGTAACAATAATAAATTTACATTTCATAGAAAGATTCTCCTCGGACGTGACGGAAAAGCTCGACCAGATACCGGTCAGGCTGTTTCAAAGTACCCCAAAGAAAGAGAGATGTCAAGGTTCAGCCCGACCGGGAGGCTTGAATTCCGCCTCTGGAGCCAGATTGACAAAATTAAGTGAACCTATTGATTTTATTTTAATTATTACCAAGTTCACTTGCTTTCAAACCGATTCCAAGCAGGTCTGATAAAGTCTTAGGCCCGCGGTGGCTCGTTGGTTGTTTACCACGGTAATGGAGGTTCTTTGATGTTTGGCCCAGCCTGTGGTAAATATAGCCCATGCCTAAAGGTATATTTTACGGTAAAGTCCTCATTTACGCGTTATGTCTAATGCCCCTCCTCTCGGGTCAAACGGCTTCGGCCGGTACCATCTCCCTGCAGATTCACACCACTTGTACCGTAACTGAAAATGGGGTGATTGTTAAAGTCACCACGACAAATATTGGCCGTGAGGCAGCGTTGAACGTTCAGATTGAGGTACTTTTTCGAGGGTTAAAGAAATCTTCCAGAATCAGACCAAAGCTTGAACCGGGCCAGTACTTCACCTCCATGATAAATCTCCATCCCGATCTAAAATTGGCAGGATCTTATCCGGTTGAAGTTCGAGTTTATTTCCATGACCAGAATGGATATCCATTCTCCACCCTCTCCCATGGTTCTTTTGTTCTCAAAGAGGGGGTGATTTCGGGAGTTTTTATACAACCGGCCGAAATTGTTCTGGCAAAACGGTCTAAATTGGAACTCGAAATTCTTAATATGGATCTCAAGAGCAGAGAGGTAAAGGTCCGTCTGGCCGTTCCGCGGGAATTGGATGTCAGAACTCCGGAAAAAACCTTGACTATAAAAGCACGCGGAAAACAAAAAATAAGCTTTACCCTGGAGAACTTTTCGGCCTTGCCCGGATCGGTTTATCCTGTTTTGAGTTTTCTTGAATACGAGGCCGACGGACGGCACTTTAGCGGCGTCACGGAAAGTAAGGTAAACGTGATTACGGAAAAGAACATATTTAAGGAACGAAGATGGCTGTTTTTGACGCTCGGTCTGATTTTAGGGGCCATGGCCATTCTATCCCAGTTCTTAAAGCGCGCGAGG
>JAZGHI010000040.1:0-22082 GCA_036480955.1 Candidatus Adiutricales bacterium | reverse complement strand
TATACCTGCATTGAATCGGCGCTGATTATCTCAGCCCCGAATTTTACGGCAAGACTTATAGCCAGAGAGGTCTTGCCGACACCGGTCGGCCCAGCCAGGACCACTACTTTCGGACGAGAAGAACCGTATGGGGTCAAGATCAAATCCGTTTAAACAATTTTTCTATTTCAGGAAGGGTGAGATGGAAAATGAACGGACGGCCGTGGGGACAATGGGTCGAGATTTTTGTCCGATTGAGATCAGTGAGCAGCCTATCCATTTCCTCGAAGGTCAACTCATCTCCGGCCCGGACAGACCCATGGCAGGCAAGGCTCTGGAGCAGGCTTTCCTCGATCTTTTTTATTCCCGCCGTAGGACGGAGGTCGTCTATACCGTCTATAATTTCACTCATCACTTTTTCAGGGTCGCGACCGGTAAGAACCGCGGGCAAAGATTTGAGTACAAAAGTACTGCCACCAAATGGGGCCAGTTCGAAACCGAACCGTTTGAGACTGGGTAAAGCGTTTTCGAGACCCAAGGCTTTTATCGGAGTTAGCTCAAGGGTCGCGGGCAGAAGCAGGGCCTGGCTGCCCAAGCCGCCTAGTTCAAGCTCATCTTCGAGGCGGTCGAAAAGAATTCGTTCGTGGGCCGCGTGCTGGTCCAGGATATATAGTCCGTCCGAACCCTGGGCCAGGATGTAAGTCTTAAAAAGCTGGCCGATGACCTTAAACCCAAATTCTGTAATACCGGATACCGGCCTTACCGCTGACGGCGAGACAGGTGATACCGGCGAGACAGGCTCCCATTTTTCATCTGTATCATTTTCTTTCCAAGAGGCGGTTTCCTTCACCAGTGGTTTTTGATGGACTTGGCCTGGAGGAGTGTACTCGAAAGAAGGCATTGGTCGTGAAAAGCCCGAGGACCTGGCCTCCGGCTGTAACGGGCCTGTTGTTTCGCCCAAGGCCTGCCTGATGATTTCCACGGTCGAGTTTAAAACCTGGTTCGGCTGGCGGAACCGAACCTGGGTCTTGGTTGGATGCACGTTGACGTCAACAGCTTCGCAAGGTATGGTCAGAAAGATAATAGCATACGGGTACCGGCCGCTCATCAGTCGACCGTGGTAAGCGTCCATGACCGCCCTTGTCAGCAGCCGGTCCATAACCGGACGGCCGTTTACGTACAAATACAATCCATTGGCCCTGCTCCGGTTAACCTGAGGCCGTCCTAGAAAACCGGAAACGGATATGTCCCCCTCGGCCCCCTCAAACGGAAACATGTTTCTGGCGGTCTCCCGACCGAGTACCCGGGCGACTCTGGCTAAGGGATCTTCACTCGGACTGGTGGAGACCAGTTCCTGGGAATTGTGCCTGTAAATCATCCTCAGTCCCGGCTGTCCGAGGGCGTAGCGATGGCCCGTTTCAATCAGGTGGGCGGCTTCGGTCTGAATGGTTTTTAAAAACTTCCGCCTGGCCGGGACGTTAAAAAACAAGTCTTGAACCTCAACTGTGGTTCCCCGGTCACGTGAGGCATCTTCTACCCCCAGCAGCTTTCCACCTGACAAACGTACCCGGCGGCCGTGTCCGTCTGATTCCGGGGCAGAGGTTATGGTCATTCTGGACACGGAACCAATACTAGGCAGTGCCTCTCCTCTGAAACCCAAGGTAGTGATACTCAAAAGGTCGGTGTCCTCGGATATCTTACTGGTGGCATGACGCTCGATGGCCAGAAGCAGATCGTCAGAGGCCATACCTCGACCGTTGTCCGAGACCATAATCAGTCTGCGTCCTCCGGCCTCTGTATCCACCTCGATTCTGGTCGCACCGGCATCTAGGGAATTTTCGAGCAGCTCTTTCAAAACAGAGGCCGGCCGTTCCACCACCTCACCGGCGGCGATGCGGTTAATTAATTGATCGGATAATAATCTAATAGACGACAACCCAGAATACCCGCGGATATATTTTATATTCCTGTTCTTTTTCAGCAGAGTATAGCACAGGGTCTAAACACTTGCCAAGGCCGGGAGCGGATACTATAATAAAGCTGCATTGAGGGCCTTTACGGGTTCTTTTTAGCCTGGGGAGATGGCTGGGAGCGGGTTTTTCGTGGTTTTAAGCCTTCTTCCACTTAAAACCGCGTCCAGCCTGCTCGCCAGTATGTATACTACGCGCCGGGGGGAAAGCCTGTGACCAGAAAAGAGGAGCTAATCCTCAAAGTGAGCAAAGAAATTATTGTCAAATTTATCGAGACCGGTCGGATATTCCCGAGTTCCTTCGAGGAGAATTTTACTCAAGTAAATCAGATCGTCCGGGATTCCGTGCGGGACGAAGACCAGAAAGACGATTAGAACCGTCTAGTATTTCACTTCCCGTAGACAGAGCCCATGGGCCGGCGCGGTAACCCCGGCCAAGGATCGGTCCCTGGCCAATAAAACAGCCTCAAATTCCTCTGGGGTCATTTTTGAACGCCCAACCTCCACCAATGTCCCTACAATAGCTCGGACCATGTGGCGTAAAAAGCCGTTTCCTTCAAGGGTGATTCTGAGCCCGTTTTCGCGTTGTACCTCAACATCAGCCTTTATTATCCGCCTTACTGTGGTTTTCGGCGAACTGCCGACTGATCTGAAGCTCGCGAAATCATGTTCGCCATGAAGACATTTCAAGGCCTTACTCATGGCCGTCAGATCGAGCCTGAACGGGATGTGCCAGGAGCAATTCCGAAAACGGACTGAACGAACGGGATGTGCGTAAAGGTCATAAGTATAGGTTTTGCTCAGCGCGTGGTAACGGGCGTGAAAATCAAGAGCCGCCTCCTCCACCGAAACTATGGCTATCTGGGGGGGCAGAAGGGCGTTACCCCCGCGTTGTATCTCTTCCAGTTCCAACCTGGATCGGGTGGTAAAATGAGCCACCTGGCCTCGGGCATGTACTCCAGCGTCTGTTCGTCCGGCCGCTATAACGGTCACCTTTCCCCCAGTCAAGCGGCCTAGGGCTTCTTCAAGGCAGGCCTGGACGCTTGGCTGGTCCTTCTGCCGCTGCCAGCCCGCCAACCCTGTGCCGTCATACTCGAGTGTCAGCTTAATGTTGCGCCTCGGATCAGGGACCGCATTTGGATCCATGATTACACTATCCCTCAGGGCCTCAATCCCAGGCACGTCAATCCTGTTTCTTCGGCCAGGCCCAACATGATATTCATGTTGCAGACCGCCTGGCCCGAGGCCCCCCGGGTCAGGTTATCGATGACCGATACAACCTTGACTGTCTGGGTCCTCTCATCCACGAAAACGCCGAGGTCGCAAAAATTAGTACCCCTCACGTCCAATGTATGCGGCAGTTCACCGGGCTGGCGGACCCTAACGAACATCTCGTCTTTATAAAATTCAGAGAAGACAGAAACCAGGTCTTCGGTGGAGTGGCCTCCAATTAGAGACGCGTACACCGTGCTCAAGATTCCCCTTGACATGGGGAGCAGATGAGGTGTGAAGCTGACCGCTATACTCTTCCCGGCCAATCCGCTCAGTTCCTGCTCAATCTCAGGGGTATGGCGGTGACCGGTGACTTTGTAGGCCATAACGGAGTCATCAATTTCGCAAAACTGGGAAGTCAGGCTGGTTCCGCGACCGGCCCCGCTTACCCCGGATTTTGAATCGGCCACGATCCTGTCACTGCTGATAATACCGCCACTTAGCAGCGGAGCCAGGGCCAAAATAATACTGGTCGGGTAGCATCCGGGATTTCCAACCAGCCGTGAAGTCTTGATCTTTGATCGGTGAAGTTCAGGCAGACCATACACTGAATCATTCATGAGACCCGGCGCCGTGTGGGGTTGATACCATTCTTCGTATAACGCTGGGTCAGTGAATCTGAAGTCAGCGGACAGATCGACCACCCTCCCCTCCTTTTCCAGCAGAGAAGGCACAATCTCCATGGCGGCTTTATGAGGGACTGCAGTGAAAAAGAAATCAGCTCTGTCGGTCAGAACATCGGGATCCGGTTCTTCAAAAATCAGATCATCGAGTCCACCAAGGCGTCCGGACAATGAGGGGAAAGACTCTGTGACCCTCTGCCCGGCCATCTGACGCGAAGTAACCATCACCACGTCCGCTTCCGGATGGGTGGCCAGGATTCTGAGCAGTTCGATGCCGGTATACCCGCTTGCTCCGACAATGGCGACTTTTATCATGACTAATCTCCAAAAAAAAAGGGAGGCCGGCAGGCGGCCTCCCCTCTAAATTTTTGCCTCCCAGGTACTTAACGTTTCGAATACTGGAACCTGGCCCGAGCTCCCTTCTGGCCGTATTTTTTCCGTTCTTTCTTCCTGGCGTCACGGGTAAGCATACCGGCCTTCTTCAGTGCCGGCCTGAAAGACGAATCGTAGGCTAAAAGGGCTTTGGCTATGCCGTGCTTGATGGCTCCCGCCTGGCCGGAGACTCCTCCACCGTTTGCCAGGATGTAGAAATCGAACTGGCCCCTGGTACCAGTAAGTACCAACGGTTGATAAACGAGCAGTTGGAGCGTTTCTCGGGGAATATAATCATCCAGATCCCGTTTATTGATCTGCATCTTTCCTTCCCCAGGTATCATCCAGACCCGGGCCACTGAAGTCTTTCGTTTTCCTGTTGCATAATAACGGTTTTCAGTCACTAACTATTTCTCCTAAACCTCAAGCGGCTCTGGTTGCTGGGCCTCATGGGGATGTTCCGGACCAGCATAAACTTTCAATTTCTTACCCTGCCGTCTGCCGAGGCTGTTTTTGGGCAACATGCCTTTTACGGCGTGCTTGATTAATTCTTCGGGTTTCTTCGCCAACTGTTTGCGCGCTGAAATTTCCTTTAATCCACCCATGTAGCCGGAATACCTGTAGTACATCTTCTTATCCAGCTTATCGCCTGTCAGACGTATCTTCTCGGCGTTGACCACGATTATATAATCACCCGTATCGGTATGTGGGGTAAAGACCGGTTTGTGTTTCCCCCTCAGACGTCGCGCCACCTCACTCGCTAATCGTCCAAGTACTTTATCCTTGGCGTCGACGATGAACCATTTTTTCTCTATTTCATTTTCTTTAGCCGAATAGGTTCGGTTCATGATTTAGAACCATCCTCTCCAAATCAAAGTACAAGAGATGATTGATACCTCCTACACGTATTTTTGTCAATATTTTTTTTAAAATAATCTCAATAAGTATCTCATCTATTCGTGGTTCTGAACTTATACGGCCCTGATTCACCCAATCCGGTCAGGGTGATGCCGAGCACGATGGCCCTTTCTTGAGGCCTGTCTATGTATTCCAGTCGAATCGCCCAGCATTGGGCTTTATAATCGAGCGCGACCATCGACTCCAGATATAAATCCTCCTTCAATGAATAACGGCTTCCGAATTCAAGCGTGGCTTTTTTATTGAGAGCCAGTGAGAGATGGTAGCGAATCTCCTCATATGTATCTCTTTTGAAATCGTACCCCACAAATAAACTGTCTCCACGCCGGTCACGTGCGCTGAAAGTCAGGGAGTGTGTCGAAAAATTGTCAGTATATGTATCGAATTCACTTTTTCCTGCAATAGAAAAATAAGGAGTATATTTGAAGGAATAATCCACCTTCCATGGTCCATGGACAAGCGGCCTGTCCGTTGGATCGATCAATTCCCGGCGCGCTTCGAGAAGGTTGTATGTTCGGGAAAGACTGAACCTTAATAACTCTCTGTAAGACTTATAATCATAACCATTTTGGCCTGATTCCTGATTCTTCGCCCCTTGGCCGTACTTGGAAACAAAATAATTATCCAGACCGTATTCGATTACCTCTATATGCTCTATTCGGTCATTAAAATCGAATATTGGGAGTCGGTCCTGGGGAGCTTCGGAGACATAATTATACGTGAGCCGCGGTTTCATCCTGTGCCTGATTTTTTCGATGCCGCCGATTCCGACGTTGAAGATCCGTGAAAACCTGGTTGACACCTCGAATTCCAGATCGTAGACCTCTCTGGTTTTCCCTCCCGCTGCCCGGGGTTCCGTGTCTGGCCCGGAGGGATAATAAATCGTCTCCCTGAATCCGAAAGACGGGTCCAGATCGAGTCTCCCGAACAGATTAAACGGCAGATGCATCCGGGGATGCAAATCCACACGGTGTCCCCAGTTTCCTGATTCCCTGGTAAAATGGGTATAGGAGGCGTCTAGTTTAAAGTATAGGGGAGTCTCTCCAAAAGGTGTCCGCGGGATATTCATTATCAAATGGGGCAAGCGCTGGAGGGTGGTCCGGTTGTCCGGGGAATCAAGGTCATCCGTGGCCTCGAAGGCGAGACCGAGGTAAAATGGATTCACGAATTTTGAGGCCTCAAGTGTCGATTTTCGCCGCGGATCACGTGCTTCGGCCAATCCCCGGTTAAATTCCGTAAAAAATTGTTCGTTGGTGCCGTTGAACCCGAATGCCGTTAATTCAAATTCGGCCAATAATCGGGGATCACTTGCCTTGTCCAGATCAAACCTGAAGATCGTCCCCCCAGCCGAGGTGTAGTCGGCTTTAGCCCGGAGCCAGTACCGGCTCATCGTTGAACCTGATCCTTCACCTGAAAACGGGAATTCCGGCGGGCGGTTATCTCTTAAAATGTCCAACTTATAAGTTCCCTTCCCACCCCAATAACCGTGTCTGAATTCAAAACCGAAATTTATGCCCCGTTCGGCCATATAGGTCGGAGAGAGGGTCATGTCCATTATATCGGAGACGGCCCAAAAATAAGGTAAAGTCATGCTGAACCCGTCCCGGTCTGAAGCTTTTACTGTCGGCACCAGGAAGCCGCTATGTCGAGTGGTTTTGATCGGTACTATAATATAGGGTGAGTAAAAAATCGGTAAGTTCCGTACAGTTATTGTAGCATGGGTAGCCGTGGCATAACCCTCGCGGTGGACCTTGATGTTGCCGGCGGTAAGGCTCCAGGCCGGAGACTCTCCATCACAAGTAGTAATGCGGCCTTTTCTCAATGTAAAAGTTTCGGGACCGGTTTTTTCGATTTCCTCCCCCGACACATAATAATTTTTCGAATAAAAAAAAATGGTGCCCGAAATAATCTTGCCATTTTTCGTATCAAGATTGAGAAAGAGCTTTTCGGATTCTATCTTGAACTCGCTCGATGTGAAAATAACGCTACCCTGGATCTCAACCGTCCGGTTCTCTTCCGTAAATCGCGCCTGATCCGCTTGTATACGGTCAGATCCTTTTTCTATAACCACATTGCCCTGGGCCTCGATAGTACCGGCCCCGCGGTCACCTGTAATTCTATCGGCCCAGAAGGTCCAGCCTTCCGGGCCGCCGATGGATATTCGAGCCCGCTGTCCGTAAGCCTGAGGGGACAGGGCCACAAACATGAGGAAGGCTATTAAGAATAAGCGGCAATTCATTGGAGAAGTCCGGACGGAATACACAACGGAATCTCTGATTCCATCTTCTCATACCATTTATGTGGAAATAGGTAAAGCGTGACAGAAGATTACCTAAATATCTTCGTCCCCGGTGAGGTAGGCCCGAGCCTCTCCCACAGTAAATAAAGATCCCGTAACAAGCACCAGGTCTTCCGGACCGGCTTCGGATTTAGCGGCCTCGAGCGCTTGCTTGACCTCAGAATGCATGGACACCTTTTCCTCGAACCCCTTGGCAGCCTTGGATAAATTCTCCAGGCTCGAGGCACGGTCGTAGTCGGGCCTGGTTAAAAAAACGCCTGTGGCTCTTGGGAGAAGAGGGGCCATTATTCTTGGGATATCTTTGTCGGCCATGATACCCAGCACCAGGTAGAGCCGTTTATAATCCATTTGGCCTAGGAGATCCGCCAGTACCGACGCGGCGCCAGGATTATGGGCACCGTCCAGCATTACATCCGGTGGACCGGAAAAAACCTCGGCCCGGCCTGGCCAGGAAACGTTTTTCAGGCCTCCACGGATATCCATCTCCGTAAAATCAAAACCCTTATCAGCCAAAAGCTCCAGTGAGGCTAAAGCCACGGCCGCGTTTCGGACCTGGTGCGGACCTAGCAGCTTCAATTCTAGCTTTTTCAAATCACGAGTCAGACCGAAATAACTAAATTCGCCCGAGGCCAGGGTACGAACCTTGAAATCCCGACCCAGGCAATATATTTTAGCCCCGAGATTATCGGCCACCCTCTCAAAAACATTTCGGACGTATTTCCGCTTCTCCCCGGTAACCAGCGGCAAGCCGGGTTTGATAATCCCCGCCTTTTCACCGGCTATCTCGGTCAGGGTATTCCCCAGGTGTTCGCGGTGATCGAGAGAGATATTGGTAATAACCCCGACCAGTGAATTGGCCACGTTGGTAGAATCCAGACGGCCGCCCATTCCAACCTCCATAATCGCCAGATCCACTTTTTTTTCCGCGAAATGATCGAAGGCCATGGCCGTGATAAACTCAAAAAATGTAGGAGGCTGTTCAGGGACCATTACCTTTCTGATTTTTTCTACAAGCTGGACCACGTCCTGGCGGTCGATCATTTCAGGGCCGACCATTATCCGCTCGCGAAAGAAGACCAGGTGAGGAGAAGAAAAAAAACCGACTTTGTATCCGGCCTGCGTCAGGATCGAATTCACCGTGGCCCCGACCGAGCCTTTCCCGTTCGTACCCGCGACATGGAAGACCGGTACTCTCAGGTGGGGTTGGCCCAGGGATTTCAGCAGGTTTTCAACTGATGACAGGCCAAATTTCATCCCGAACTTAAGCAGAGTATAGAGATAATCCACGGACTCCTTGTAATCCATCACGTCTACCTCCTGATCAATAAATAGAAGCCAGCCGCCTGTCCGCGTCAGCTAAACAAAATAACCGTTCTAATCCGGTATTCTTTTCAGACCGGCAAATTCCAGTAGAAGTGTTTTCACCCCGAAGTGATCAAAATCAACCGCAACTTTTTTGTCAGAGATCACTCTGACTATACTCCCCAGACCAAAGGTGCGATGTGTTACCCGCTCGTTGAGTCCGAATCCACCCGGAGGCGGAGGAGCCGGGGCTGTGGGAACTATCGATCGTTTTCCAATCCCCGCGTTCATAAACGGGCCTATCTGGGCCAGATCGGGTGGTACGTCCGCCAGAAATCTCGAAACGCCGGTTCCGAATAAATTGTCCGCCTCATTGTCCATGGCTGGAGGGCAAATGAAAAATAAATTTTCCTCAGCCCTGGTCGCAGCCACGTACATTAGTCGTCTTTCTTCTTCCAGATCATCGAGGTTGCCTTTTGAAAATCGTCCCGGGAAGCGTCCTTCCGTGGCCCAGATGATAAAGACCGTGTGCCATTCCAGACCCTTGGCCGAGTGGATAGTGGAAAGCACCAGCCGCTGGGCCGGGCTTTGGGCCCTGGCTCCGGACAGGGACGCGTCGGGGGAGTCCAGGGCCATATCGGAGAGCAGAAGATTCAAGTTTTTATAGGTCTGGGCAATGCGTAGAAACTCAGCCACATCTCTTGTTCTTTCAGGATAATCGTCGAATTTGGCCTCCATGATCGGCTGATAAAACTCCCAGGCCCGTTCCACTCTCTCATCCAGTGGAACTCTTTTCATGCCGATTTCACTCAAGAGGCCGGACAAGGGAACCAGGGCTTTCTTCAACCGGCCTGATGCTGGGAACTCATGCAATTTAACCAGATTTTCCCGTTTGCCTTCGACCCAATTAACAATATTGGACGCGGTCTTGGGCCCCACTCCATCGACCTGAAGAAGAATACGCGCGAGGCTGACCCCGTCCCGGGGGGAGCCCACGACTCTAAGGATGGAAAGCAGGTCTTTAATGTGGGCCTTTTCCAGGAACCGGCGTCCTCCGTACTTAACGTAATCCAGGTCATGACGCATGAGTTCAATTTCCAGATTGAACGAATGGCGTGATGCTCGGAACAAGACCGCTATTTTATTTGGCTGAACTCCAGACTCGATTAATTCCCGGATTTTTCGGCAGACAAAAAGGGATTGCTCTTCTTCGGTTACCACGGGCAGAATGCTCGGCAGTTCCCCTCCCTCACGCCTGGTAAATAGTTTCTTATCGTATTTCTCTCTGGCCTTGGAGATGATGTGATTGGTCAGGCTCAGTATCGGTTGACGGCTGCGGTAATTTTCTTCGAGGCGAATGATTTTTGTCCCGGGAAACCTCTTTGGAAAGTCCATGATATTTTTAAAGCTGGCCCCTCGAAAAGAATATATGGATTGGGCCTCATCTCCCACGACCATAACGTTGCCGTGATCCCTGCCCAGTAAATGGACAATCTCAGCCTGTACCAAATTGGTATCCTGGAATTCATCAACCATGATGTATTGATACTGAGCCGCGATTTGTTCCCGGGCCTCGGAATCCTGGGCAAGTAACTGGGCCAGGAGAATAAGAAGGTCGTCCAGGTCCACCTGGGCGGCCTCACGTTTATAAATTGTATAATCACGAGCCAGTGCCTGGATTTCTTCCGCGTAGCGCAAAAGGTGCACGTACTCGGAGGCCACCAGTTCACCAATACTCACCGCCTTGTTATTGGCCTTACTGATGATACTGGCCAAAGTGTTTCGTTTGGGAAAGCGCTTGTCTTTGCTCGAAAACCCGGACTGCTTTCTCAACTGACCAATAAGCTCCTCCATGTCCCCCCGGTCAATAACACTAAAATCGGTCTGAAACCCGAGACGGCGGGACCATCCTTTTCGGAACAATTCGTGAGCCAGCGAATGAAATGTCCCGCCGGAAACCCTGTCGCAACCCGGGCCGACAAGGCTGGTGGCCCGGCGCAGCATCTCGGCCGCGGCTTTCCGGGTAAACGTGAGGAGAAGTATAGATTCCGGAGTAACCCCTTGCTCCACCAGATAGGCCACACGATAGACCAGGGCCCGGGTCTTTCCTGAACCCGCCCCGGCCACGACTAAGATGGGGCCGTGCAGATTGGTCACGGCCTCGTATTGAGCCGGATTGAGATCGACCGCATAGTCGATGGGTTTAGCGCCTATCCGGCTTTCTTCAGGAATAATTGAATAAGGATCACTCATATTATAAAACGGCTATTCAGGGTAGTCCAATCCCGGCCCGCGGGACTCTCGGGCTTAATTCGAGATTGGTTGGTATACATTATTGACGCGAGTCTTTAAAGGCCTAAGCAAAGATACACTTTCTCGACTATTAAGCCGATTGAGTTTTGACCAGAGTGTTGCGGATAGCTTTTCGGCAGCCTTTTCGATGCTCCTGCCCTATTGATTATCACCCGGCCCGTAAAAACCTTTTATCGCTCCGACTAAACCCTCTATACTGTGTTCCTTTGCTTCCACTACTATATCCAGGCCAACCTCCCGCGCCGTTTGGGCCGTGATGGGGCCAATACAGGCCGCCTTTATTTTGGATACGATCTCTTTTTGCGGCCCGTTCAGGAGATCCATCAGGCTTGACACGGTTGATGAGCTGGTGAAAGTGACCAAATCTAACTGATCTTGCTCAAGCGCGGTCCGAGCGTCTTCCGGTAAGCCCTCAGCCGGGAGAGTCTGGTACAGGATGATGTCTCGTACTTCGGCCCCGGCCTTGGTAAATTCCTCCGGTAGAATCGTCCTCGCCTGGGCCGACCTGGCCATGAGGACTTTACGACCGGACACTCCACTTGAAATAAGGGTTCTGGCCAGGTCTTCGGCCACGAATTTTTTGGGCATGAGATCGGCCTTTAAACCGAATTTCAATAATCTTTCTGCCGTACCTGGTCCGATGACCGCCAGTTTCACAGGAGCCATAATTCGAGAATCGAAACCATTTTCATGAAGACGTTTGAAGAGAAAATCAACGCCGTTGGGGCTAGTAAGGACCAGCCAGTCAAAATCGGCCAGCGCCTCCAGGGCCCGATCAACAGGTGACCAGTCCTCCGGAGGGGCCAGTCGGATGGTTGGACACTCGATGACACCGGCGCCTAAACTGGTGAGAGCGGAGGAAAGAGCACTGGCCTGTGTCCTAGTCCTGGTGACCATGATCCGTTTTCCATAAAGCGGCAGGGATTCATACCAATTCAGGATTGATCGCAGGCTCACTACACCGCCTACCACCAGAATAGCCGGCGGCCTCAATCCGGCGGCCTGGACTTTTGAAGCAATATCCTCCAGGGTGCCAACTATGGTTGTTTGTTCGGGTGTGGTTCCCCACCGAATAACGGCCGCGGGTGTATCTGAAACTCGTCCGGCTTTGATTAATCTAGCGGCGATACCGGTCAGATTGTCCACTCCCATTAAAAAAACCAGAGTGCCTATACCGGTCGCGATCTTATCCCAGTCCAGAGAAGATTCGGATTTTGCCGGGTCCTCATGGCCGGTTATAAAGGCCACGGAGGATGTGTGCTCGCGATGGGTCAGCGGAATACCAGCGTAAGCCGGTACCGCAATGGCCGACGTAACACCTGGAACAACCTCGAAATCAACTCCGGCCTGGACCAGTTCCTCGGCCTCCTCACCTCCGCGGCCGAAAATGAAGGGGTCTCCTCCTTTAAGGCGAACCACAATCAGGCCTTCCAGGGCTTTTTTTACAATTAGATCGTTTATGCCTTGCTGGCTTAAAGTGTGGTTTGAACCGCTTTTCCCAACATAAATGACTTCAGCGTCGGGGGACACATGGGCCAGCAAAGTCGGATTTGCCAGGAAGTCATATATAACCACTTCCGCTCGCTTCAGGCACTCGACGGCCTTTATGGTCATCAGGCCCGGATCACCCGGGCCAGCGCCAACGAGATAGATTTTTCCTGTTTTCTCCGGCTTACCTTCCATACAAATTATTTTTCCCGTTTTTTATTTAGCCGATACTGGATAAAATCTTGTCGGCCCCTCGATCTAAAAGTTTTTCCGCCAGGGATTTACCCAATTCTTCAGCCTCCTCCGGCTCTGCTTCAAGCCGGTCCCGAAGACACTTCCGTCCGTCCGGATCGGCCACTAATCCGGTTAATTGAAGCCGATCTTTTTTAAGAACTCCCAAGGCGGCGATAGGTACCTGGCAACCCCCTTCGAGCCGCTCAAGAAAGGCCCGTTCCGCCTTAACACATACGGCTGTGTCCCGGTGGTCTAAAAATGAAATTATATCCAGTACGACTTTATCGTCCATCCTGGTTTCCAATCCCAGGGCTCCCTGCCCAATGGCCGGGAGCATAACGCCCGGCTCCAGATGTTGGGTGATTTTGTGAGCAAGGCCCAGACGATTTAATCCAGCCGCGGCCAGAATGACGCCATCCAGATTCTCAGTCACGATTTTGCTGAGCCTTGTCTCTACGTTTCCTCGAATCGATTCTATCTTCAAGTCCGGCCGGCGGTTGAGCAACTGAGCCCGACGTCTTAAACTGGAGGTGCCAATCCTGGCCCCAGAAGGTAATTCATCCAGTTTCAGGCCGTCCCTGGAAACAAGCACGTCCCTGAAATCCTCCCGCTCGGCCACAGCCACTATGCCCAAGCCCTCCGGGAACTCGGCGGGAACGTCCTTTATGCTGTGAACGGCCAGATGGGCGCGGCCGTCAAGAACGGCTTCCTCAATTTCTTTCACAAAAAGGCCTTTCCCTCCGACGTTAGCCAAGGGAACGTCCAGGATCTTATCCCCTTTGGTTTCGATGATCTCCAGCTCGATGGTCAGATCCGGAAACTGTTTTGAAAGCTTATCCTTGACCCAGTTGGCTTGAACCAGGGCCAAGGCGCTTCCTCTGGTGCCGATCTTGATTGCGGTCAGTTTCATCCTCCAGTACTAAAAAAAACCCCTTAATTAAAGCAAGCCCGGGAAATTAATACTCGGGCCGCGAAAACTTACTCTAAGCAATCTTAAAAAATGTTCAATGATCCAATTACATTGATCTTGGCCCATATCACTTTTTTTAGACTCTCTTCAGAAATTAAAATTCTAAACTTCCAAAACACGGTTTAATTACAGCTACTGCAATTCGAGCTTGAGCAGCCGCCGCATGATGGACCGGCCGAACTGCTGAAATTCGAACCATTTTTAAAACTGAAACCGGACATTAGTTTTTCAAGTTTGGTCTCATCGCATTTAGGGCAGGTAATCTCTTCGGTGGAAGAAAACACTATCTCCTCAAAATCGAAATCACATTTAAGACAATGGTATTCATAAATAGGCATGTGTGCCACCTTCTCTCTTCTTTGGTCGAACTACTTGCTGATTCTAATTCGCGTGCCGGTTGGAACACCCTTGAAAACAGTAGCTTCACCATTAATTCGGCCAATTATATTTACAGCCGAGGCCGGACGGATTTCGTCCCCCCGGCTCATGGGGGTTGGGCCATAAAAAAGACACATGGCCCTTCCTGTCGGCCAATACCCGATATCACCAATCTCAACCACCTCTTTGGCCGTTTCGTCCAGTTCCTCTGCCACGGGGACCTCGAAATATATCTCATCTCCCCACGTCCTGACCTCTGCCTCGAAGGGAATGGTTTCATACAAAGATCTGCCCGTAGCAGTATCAAATAGATCGGCTTTTACTTTCAATTCATCGGTCTCGATTAATATCTCCAAGGCTTATTCCCTATTTCGGCCGTCTTATTGAATAAGAAACCAACCGATCTAATAAAAGTATTCTTTCCGCCCGAATTGAATCGATGCGTTTCTTCTTCTGGAGAACGAGCCTTTATTTTCCCTAACTATTTCACATCCTGTATGGTTCCATGAACCACTGCCCGAGTTAACCAGGCTCGCGCTCATTTTCCAAAGTACTTATCAGATACACCTCTATCTTCCCTAGAACCCTATCACTAAAATAGGTCTTTAACCAGTGTGGATCAAGAGGGAAAATGAATTCATCCGTTCTCCCCCGGCCGTTTGAAGAGTATAAAATCCACTAGTTCGCAAATAAGATGTCCCCAAAGAATATGAATCTCCTGTGTGCGAGGGGGTGTCTTTGAATTTACTTCCAGCCATAGGTCTGCCAACTTTACGGCTTTTCCGCCCCCCGCTCCTGTCATGATGATTGTTTTTAGCTGTCTTTCTCTGGCCACATCGAGGGCTTCGAGCACATTTGGGGAGTTACCACTAGTGGAGATGGCTAGGGCCACGTCTCCTTCCTGTCCTAACGCCTTGATTTGTTTAGAAAAAATTCTTCTACTGCCATAATCGTTTCCCACGCTGGTTAATATTGATGTATCTGTTGTCAATGCTATAGCCGGGAGGGATGGGCGTTCAATGAGAAAGCGGTTGACAAATTCAGCGGCAATGTGCTGGGCATCTGCGGCGGATCCACCGTTGCCGAAGATCAAGAGCTTTCGACCCAAGGTAAAAGCCTGGGCGACCATTTCGGCGGCATTCACGATCAAGGAGGCTCTGTCTTTGGCCTCTTCAACGAGCTGTACATGCTCCGCAAATACTTCGAGAATTCGTTTCTTCAATTCACACTTACTCTCGGCTGAAAACGGGTTTAAGCCGGTTCGGGTCTAGAAAAAATCAAGGCTTCAAATCGTGGAAACACAACAGTAAGCCTGGCAAATTATGTGCCTGATTTTTATTATATTTACGGTTAATTGTCAACTTTTTCGTAACTTAGGACTTTTGAGAACATTTTCCGGAATTTTTATTTCAGAAAAATTTCCAAGTTTACCCCTTCCAATACCCAAGCACTCCAGATCCGTCAGGTAAAGCGCCGGACGAAAGGCGGGCCGACTCAAGAGAAGATAAGGCTGGCGAAGGAAACGAGACCGTTACCTCCCTCTTCTACCCATTGGTCGTAAGAGAGAATGCGGCCTTCGGCTTCCTCGAGCAATGTCATCATGGCGTAGATCGAAGCCACGCCACAAACGTTGTACTTGTCCCGTTCTCGGACGATCTGCCGGAAAAAGCCATTATGATCACTCCGTGACACTTTTGCCAGGAGATCTAAATCATGTTCGCGTACTTCCCTTTTGACGCCTTCAGTTATCCTGAAGTCATGACCGAACTGGGGACCAACATGGGACAAATCCACACTGGTGATGATCATGACCGGGCCGTTCGCCTCTTTCCAGCTATCCAGGAGGTTTTTCAATGTATTCAGTATATGATTATACTCTTCAACATTCTCTGGATGTCCGCCTTGTTCAACCAGTGGGATGAGAGAACCGCATAGAAATGGGAGAATCCGTATTTCGTCCTCCCCTTTAAAGACACTTTTCAGCCAGACTGCCTGGAATTCGACTGAATGCTCCCCCCGATGAATAAAACTATCAGCAATTATTTTAGGACCAAGCAGATTAATTAATTCTTGAGCCAGATCTTTTTCACACTTGACCAGACCTAACGGGGTTTCAAAATCCTTATCACAGAGAGTCAGATAACTATTCATAGGACTGTGCGCCGTACCCAGGATTACCACTAATTTTGGAGCAGAACTCAGATTGCCCAGTTGCCTATAAGACCAGGCATAACAAGGGCCTCCACGGTCAAAATCGATGTGGGGAGCTATCAAACCGCGCGGAGGTTTTGACGGTATTATTTTATCCTCTGAACCCGGCCCGGCAGGATGCCCGTAATAATCCTTGAGCTGACCGGCTAATTTCACTGGGTCCGATTGATAAGATTGACCGGCCATGGTCGCGGGACGGATAGGATTTTCCATAAATTCAGTTTTTAAATCAAGCAAATATCGGTCATAACTCTCTCCTTCAAGAAATAAGTTCTCATCTAGTCTCTCGACCAAATCTTCGATTATTTCATAGTCAATCAGACGGCCCAGGCGGCGCAATAAGACCAATTGGACGTCTCTCAGGTCGTTCCGGCCGTCCAGTAAAGGGAGTATGAGGTGAGCGGAGGAAGTTAAAAACAACGGCTGAGGTGAAATGTGGGCCGGATCTCGGAGGCAGATTGCGTCCCTGTTCTCGACCTTTACCGGGAAAACCTCGATAGGCCTCAATCTGGGTTTATAATCCCGGGCCTTGTGGGGTTTTTCCTCATTTGGTATTATGAGCATTAGAGACTTCTTTGAAGATTTCAAGGAATACGCCGATGCGTCCTGATAAAAATTATTACCAAATCCTGGAACTTGATCAAAACGCCGATTCTGACCAGATTAAACATGCCTATCGCCGTTTAGCCCTGAAATATCACCCGGACCGTAATCCTGGCGACAGTTCTTCCGAAGAACAATTTAAGCTCATCAGTGAGGCCTACGCGGTATTAATAGACTTGGAAAAACGGCGTCAATACAATCAAACCTTAAAATCAGGATACGAATCCGGAACCGGGCCGGAAACAGGTTTCAGTTTCAATCGAGAGGACATCTTTCGAGAATTCTTTGCCAGCGCCCATGCGCGTCAGGCCTTCCGCGATTTGGGCCGGGAGTTTAGAAGATCCGGATACCGTTTCGATGAACAATTATTTCAACGCCTTTTTCCCGGCAGCCAGGGATTTTATATAAGAGGTTATTTTTTCACCGGACCTAGATTCGGCCGCGCCAGAAGCAATTACCAGTTCAAAGAACCGGATGGAGCCCGGCCACAGACTCAACCCCACCCATCGATCCGGATGGGCTCTGATTCTTCCGGTATTTTGGACAGAGTCTGGGGACGGTTCAATAAATCCATCAAACAACGAATGAAACGCCTTATCGGCACCACAGCAACCCATGACATTAACTACAATTTAACAGTGACCAAAGACCAAATCGGATCCGCCTCTAAGGTTCAACTGCTTTATGAACGCGATGGGAAACCCCAAAAAGTTTCGGTAAAAATCCCAGCCGGTATCAAAGATGGCGCCCGCTTGAGATTAAAAAAAATGGGCCATCACTACTCTCGGGGCGGTAGCGGCGATCTCTATATTCATATTCGAGTTTCTTCCTGAACACCTTCCTTATCCATAGACTCTGACTCCTCCATTTCAGCCAGAGCTTGAATAGCGGGCTGATATTCAACGTCTGATTCCACCGCGCGCTCGAACCATTCCCTGGCCTCTTCCGGCCGATTTTGTTCCTTGATTATCTCTCCCAACCTAAAATAAATTTCCCGACCCTCGATTCCCATCTCCAGCGCTTTAATATAATCGGCCTCCGCTCCGGCCAAATCTCCCACCTCCGTCCTGGCTCTGGCCAATCGCTCTCGGAATACACTGTTCGCGGGATCGAGATCAACACTCTGCCGGGTTAGAGACAAGGCCACGTCAGAATCCGTGCCACGGTCCAGGTATAAGGCCCCCAGCTGGCTCATGGAGAGGGAATCTTTGGGATCGACTCGAACTGCGGCCTTCAGTGAACCTATGGCTTCTTCGTCGCGTCCGGCCCGAATCAAACCTTCGGCCAGATATCGATAGACTATCGGCCTCATATTTTCGGCTTTAACCGCACTCTGTAAATGTGTTATGGCCTCGTCCACCATCTCCAGATCCAACGCGGTTTTGCCAAATTGAAAGAGCGCATCGAAATTGCCGGGGTCAATCTCCACGGCCCGGCGGAAATTATCTAAAGCCTCTGGCTGACGGTCGGCCATGACCAGCATGAACCCCTGATTATAGCAAGCCATCAGATTCTCCGGGTCCAGTTCGAGCACCTGGTTGTAACACTTCAAGGCCTCATCCGTAAGTTGTTGGTGTCCATAGCAGACACCGAGACTGTTGAGCACGTTCAGGTCGTTAGGGTTAAGCTCCAGCGCCTTCTGAAACTCACCTATCGCTCCATCCAGATCACCGGCGTCAAACAATCTATCTGCACTGATATTGAGACTGACCGCGTCGAAGGCCACGGATGAATTCGCTCCGAAGAATGAGGCGTGGTCAAGAGCCCTCTGGGCATTGGCCAGGATATCCAATTTATTAAAGGAGTGACAAGGAAAGGCGGCCAATCCTATAGAGACTGTCTGAGGATGCCGTCCGGTGACTTTTTCCTGCCATGCCTGGGCTAGAGTCCATGATTCAGTCTCGTCTATTCCCGGGCAGAAAACGACCAGACAATCAGCGCTATAACGGCCTAAAAAGGCCTTTTCCGGAATGTCCTCCTCTAATAATTCACAAAGACCTTTTAACTGTTGGTCACTGGCCAGCCGACCCCTTGTTTCCCTGTACCGGTCGTATCCGTCCACCCGCATCAAAAACAGAGCGAATTTTTCCTCACCGGCCATGAGGTCGTCAAGAGCAGCAATGAAACTGGACCGGTCCGGTATACCCAAAAGGGTGTCCTTCTGCTCATACCCCTTCTGGTGGATTTCCGACGGGTCTTCCCGCCTCTCCTGACTCAGGGTCAAAGCATCTCCGGCTTTACCCCGGCTGAGTGAGTTCCTTAAATTTATAACCTCTCCCACGGAAAAATTTTCTTCAACCTTAAATAAAACCACCTCGCCTTTAAAATCAACTTCCCCGCCTTTTCCTTCGACTCTACTCAACCCAAAGACCTGGCCGGGGGCGGCCCCAACGTTTCGACCGAGATTGACTACAACCCTTTCCAAAGGTAAAATCTGAACTATCCTGCCTCCACTTTTCAGTATCTCACCAAAGGTAAATAAACGGTTATTCTCATCGGCCAGAGCCTGGTTTAGAGCCAATTCGGCCTTGGTCACCAGGGACTCGGCCAGATCCCCCTCCACGTCCGGAGTGTCCGTCTTCGAAATATCATCAATGAAATCTTGCGGATAGGTCGCCAGACCCACGGCCAGGTTTACAGAAAAATAATTCTCATCCCCGCTCTTTAGAGAACTTCGCAATGATCCGGCCAAATCCATTCCCGTCTTAATATCTTTTTGCGGTAATCCCACAGCCAGACGACCGGAGGAGATCCTTCCCAGGCAGTTCGAAGAAGGGAAGGTTTCGGCCATTTTGCGGGCTACTAGCTTAACGGCGCCCGCGGCCTCCAGGCGACCGCGTGATAATGTCAATTCATGAAAATCTACGATCTCAATTACCAACAGGGTTAATCCCGGATAGGTTTCATGCCGGTCAAGACTCAGTGCTTTTGGGTGGGTACGATCTGTTCCGGCTGAAACGACATCTTTCAGTTCTTTCCTGAGAAAAGCACGAAGATAATCCTCATTGTACAAACCAGTATCCTGATCCGTGATATTTATCTTATAAAGGAGTATTTTTTCGAGGGATTGACTGATAATGGATAATAAAAACGGATGGGCGGCCTGGGGAAATTCGATTTCAGGCGGCAAAGAGAGGCTCAAAACAGCCAGAGGCCTATTTTCGTAAACGACCGGCAGAATAAGCTCACGCTGTTCAGGGTCGTAAAAGACTTTATTCTCAGCCAAGGATTGGCCGTAACCTTTTTCCAAGCCTTCAACCTGCTCCGGTCTGTTCAGCAAGTGGACTTTGAAATCCTCACATTTTAATATTGGGCCAAGATCGTCAATCAGAATTCGAACGTAACGGGCGAAATCCTCAACGCTTAGCTCCGCCCCCAGTCGCTTAAAGAACTCCTTCATTAGATACCTCACCCGCCAGACCGGATACAGCGTTGATAACTATGGTCTCGTCCTCCTTCCGCATGGTACGAACATCGAGCATGAATTTTTCTTTCTCGATCCGTCCGATGATGGGAATGGGTTGAGAGCGGAACCACTCTTCAAGAGCATTAACTGACATTTTGTGAGGGCGCATAGCAATGAGACTGGTCTTTAGCTCCTGAACCGGCAGGGAACCTCCGCCAATGCGTGAAAAGCCCTCCATCAAGGTTACTTCGATTACGTTCCCGGCCGCTTTAACCAGTTTTCTCTTCAATCGGACGGCTTTGGCCCGAAGTTCTGGATAACCGGCGGTGATCATTTTCAGGGTTGGTAACCTCTCCAGGGCTTTTTCTTCGTCCAAATAGAGCCTGAGGCTGGCCTCGAGGGACGCCAGAGTAAATTTATCTATCCTCAAGGCACGATTTAATGGATTCGTTTTTATAAGGTTAACGAATTCCTTTCGCCCTAATATGATCCCGGCCTGTGGTCCTCCTAGAAGTTTATCGCCGCTAAACGTGACCAGTGCCGCACCCGACGATATAGTGTCTTTGACCGTGGGTTCGCGGCGAAGACCGTAAGCGGAAAAATCGATAAAAGAACCGCTGCCCAGGTCCTCGACCACCGGCAGCCCTCTTGTTCGCCCGAATTCAGCCAGATCCTGAAGGCTGACCTGTCCGGTGAAGCCGACCATATGAAAGTTGCTTTGGTGTACTTTCAATAAGACCGCGGTACGGTCGGTAACAGCCCTTTCATAATCAAAGAGGTGAGTTTTATTGGTGGCCCCGACTTCTATCATAATCGCGCCGCTGGCGGCCATGACCTCTGGAATACGGAACGAACCGCCGATTTCCACCAATTCACCTCGTGAAATAATGACCTCTTTATCCCTGGCCAGAGAGTTGAGTGTCAGAAGCACTGCCGCGGCATTATTATTTACCACCAAACCGGCCTCGGCACCGGTAAGATCACATAGGATCTCCTCCACCAGACTATAGCGGGAACCTCGCTCTCCGGTTGACAGGTTGAATTCAAGATTTGAATAGAATCGGCCCGCGGTTTCTACGGCCTGCAAAGCCTCTTCGCTCAAGCAAGACCGGCCGAGATTAGTGTGGATAATGACGCCCGTGGCGTTCACCACCCGGCTTAAGTTCGGCCTGGCCAAGGCCCGCGTTTTTTCATCGATTCGTTTTAAGATTGTCGGGATAGATATGTCGGGAGGTTCGGCGTCCGGTTCACGCTGCCTGATCTCAATACGTAATTCCTCCAGGGTCTGCCTGACGGCCTTCAATACCAAGGTCTTTGGGAAATCGGCCATAAGCCCCTGGATTTGAGACTCGTCCAAAAGTTGATCAACCCCGGGTAATCGGCGGAAAAGGTCCTTCATTCTCTCCCTTAATAAGCAGAGGTTTCTATTTCTCAGACGCCACGTTAAAACAGAGGCTACAAGTATGTCTTTTTGTACAATAAAAAGTATATCCCGGCAAGGAAATTTCTGATGCAAGGATTTTTGGACGAATAAAAAAGGCCTTCCCTATCGCCTTTAGGAAGACCTGGTTGGATTTATTTTCAATTGATTATTAAACGCACCCGGTGGGCTTAGCTAGTCCGGCCATCTTACACGCGCCTTTACCAGGTCCTGACGGAAAAAGCTCGTAGATGTATTTCAGTTTGTATCCGGTCACTTTTGACAGGATGCGAACCATGGGAGCAATGCCGTTCTTTTCGTAATA
>JAZGHI010000039.1:0-2284 GCA_036480955.1 Candidatus Adiutricales bacterium | reverse complement strand
AAGACGGATTACCTTAGGACAGAGTTCTCCCGAGACCAGAGGAAGAATAGCGAAATAAGGGATCTGGGTGTCTTTATTTTCAACCAATGGTCGCTGACCGAAAGGCTCTCCTTAAACTGGGGCATTCGGCTGAATGAATTCACGGGCCGGTTCCGCTCGGATAACCATCAAAAATTCGGCGGCGTGAAACGATGGGTAAACGGCCAGGAGGAAAGGAAAACCTGGTCCAACCAGGCGTACGATCTCGGCTTTTTATTTTCTCTTCCCACCGGCCTCGCTCTTTTTACCAGTTATGCCGCCAGCTTCCGCGTGCCCAATGTTGACGAACTGGCCCAGGCCGACCCGGGACTGAGTCCGCAAAAGGGAAGGCACCTGGAAATCGGCGGGCGGGCCGAATTGTGGGCAAATACAGAAATTACGTTAACCTTTTTCCAGATCAGGATTAGTGATGAGATTTTTTTTGGCGAGGGTTTGACCGGTGGTATCGCTCTGAACCGGAACTACGGCGAAAAGACCATACGAAATGGTCTGGAGGCCGACGTCAAGTTTTTCCCCGTGGATTCCCTCTATATATGGGCCAATGGATCATATACGGAGGCACGGTTCTCCCTAAGGAATACTTTTATGCCTCTGGTACCCAAGTATAAATTCAGCCTTGGCCTGGAGTGGCGGTTTTTAAAACCCGTCTCAATCTCGTTCGCGGGCATCTGGGTCGGGTCCAGATATGACGGGAATGACGAAACCAACGACAGGTTCACGAAATTGAAACCATATAAGGTATTGGACGGCAAGATAACTTATCAATACAAGAATTTTTACGTATTGGCCGGTATTAAAAACATTTTCGATGAACTGTACTCAACGTCGGCCTACAGTGAGAGATATTATCCCATGCCTGGCCGTGAGTTTTATGGTGGAGTGGAATGGAGATACTGATCAGTCACCTGATTACGGTGGTGAATCAGAGGACCAGGAAGATCGCCGCGAGTTTAACGGTAGGCCTGATTCTCCTGTTTTTCACCAATATGGTCTGGGCCGGACCCTATTCTCCCGCTGCCGGGCAGCCTGGCTCGTCCGCCGTTTCAAAAGATGATCCGGCCTTTATGGGATGGGCCGACCGGTTTCAGGATTATGTGCCTGGTGATGAGGTTGATCCCATATGGGCGGACCCGGTGAAAGCGTTGGGACGGGCAGGGAGTGAGCCCCAGGATATTGTTTCGCTCGGGCGAGGCGGCCGGATAACCCTTTTCTTTGACCCGCCTATCAAAGACGGTCCTGGCTGGGATTTTGCCGTGTTTGAGAATTCCTTCAGTGACACTTTTTTGGAGCTGGCCCATGTTGAAGCGTCTTCCAATGGGATTGATTTCGTGCGGTTTAGAGATGTTTCCTTGACGGTCGAACCGGTCGGCGGATTCGGGAATATTGATCCCACGGACATTGACAAACTGGCCGGCGCCTTCAGACAGGGTTTTGGCACACCGTTCGACCTCCGCGACCTGGCCGGTGAACCTGAAATCCTTTCAGGGCTGGTGGACCTGGCCAGAATCTCACACGTGAGATTAGTGGACATTATTGGCGACGGTTCAGATACAGACAGCGCGGGCAGGATAATATACGATCCATTCCCCACGTTCGGCAGCGCCGGATTCGACCTGGACGCCCTAGGGATAAGGTATGAAAACGCGGAACCGTTGGAGCCGAATGTGCCGGCCGAAAAACCTGTCCTTCAGGCCCCGGCCAACGGCGCTAGCGACACGGCCCTGGCCCCTTCCCTGGAAACCGGAGCCTTTAGCGACGCCAACGCCGGTGACATCCACCTGCGGACCAGATGGCAGATCAGCCGGCAGCCCGATTTTTCAGACCTGCTATTCGACCTGGCGACCGCGTTCCACTTAACCTCTCTGGCCTTACCCGGCCTTGTATTAACCGAATCCACAACTTACTACTGGCGGGTTCAATTCTTTGACAATCATAACACCGGCTCCGGGTGGTCTGAAGTGTTTTCGTTCAGCAGCGGCCCTGACGCCAACGACCTGGATAAGGACGGTCTTCCGGACGATCAGAAAGTGGAGATAGACTGGGATGGCGACGGCGCGGCCGATGTAAATATCCCTTCGGTGAACGCCACGGACAGTGAGGGAAACACAGCTCTAGTGGGCCTGGAGCCGGGCTCAAATGTAGTGTCCGTCGAGGCCCTGAAATCGATTGATCCGGCGCTGACGGCGACCTTAAACCGGCCCGAAAATCTTCCCATGGGTCTGGTCGGATTTAAAGTGAAGGTGGC
>JAZGHI010000038.1:0-9487 GCA_036480955.1 Candidatus Adiutricales bacterium | reverse complement strand
AGCTCAAGGATAATCGAGGCTGAAATATAAGGCATGATACCCAGGGCGAAAACGGAAAACTGCCGCCAGGCCCCGCCGGCAAACATATCCAGCAGTCCGAGGATGTTGGCCCGCTCAAAGAAGGTGGCCAGGACTTCCGTGTCCACGCCAGGAGTGGGTACATGCACCCCGACACGGTAAATGACCAGAATGGCCAGAGTAAAAAGAATTTTTTTCTTGAGTTCTTGAATCCGAAAAATATTTTGGAATCCGCCTATCAAAGTATCACCCAGTAATTAATTCGATTGATCCACCCGCGGCCTCGACCGCTTCCTTAGCCGTGCCTGAGACGCCGTGAATCTTTAGAGTTAAGGGCTTGTCTATCTGGCCCTGACCGAGAAGCTTTACTCTCAGTTTAGGGCTTTTAATAAATCCGCCAGCGGCCAGGTTTTCCGGATCGACCACACTGCCGGCTTCAAACCTGGATAAATCCCTTAAATTGATAATGGAGGTCTTCTTCCTGAATATATTGGTGAAGCCCCTTTTCGGCAGCCGGCGCTGTAAAGGCATCTGGCCGCCCTCGAACCCGGGACGAACGCCGCCCCCGGATCGAGAGTTATGGCCTTTGTTACCCCGGCCAGCGGTCTTTCCCAACCCGGAACCGTTGCCTCGGCCGACTCTCTTTTTGTTCTTGCGGGACCCGGCGGGCGGTTTAAGTTCGTGAAGACGCATATTTCCTACTCCCCGACCTTGACCAAGTGGGAGACCTGCTTGATCATGCCCCTGATTTCAGGGGTATCTTTATGTACAACCGTCTTGTTTATTTTCGTCAGCCCCAAGGCCCGTATGGTCCGGCGGTGTTTCGGAGGCCGGCCGATCAAACTGCGTATCTGTGTGATTTTTATTTCCCGGGCCATGATGACTATTATCTCCTGCCGCCGCGCAAGCGCTCGACGGGTATTCCCCGGTCAGCCGCCACAGCCTCGGCGTCTCTCAAAGACCTGAGCCCCTCGAGAGTAGCTCTGACTATATTGTGCGGATTATGGGAACCAAGACATTTAGTCAAAATATCCTTGATCCCCACGGCCTCTACCACGGCCCGAACCGCTCCCCCGGCAATAACTCCCGTACCCTCGGAAGCCGGTTTCAAAAACACCCGGCCGGAACCATAATGGCCTATGACCTGATGGGGTATGGTTGTTCTTTCAAGGTAGACCTGGCCCATATCTCTCTTGGCCTTCTCGACACCCTTGCGGATGGCCTCAGGAACCTCATTTGCCTTTCCCAGGCCATAGCCTACCTTACCCTGACCGTCCCCAACCACAACGATGGCTGAAAAGGAAAACCTTCGTCCACCTTTGACCACCTTGGCTACACGGTTGATAAAAACAACCTTCTCGATGAATTCTAATTCTTCTATACCACCTTGATACAAACTAATCCTCCCTAAAACTTGAGCCCGGTCTCTCGAGCCCCCTCGGACAAGGCTTGAACCCGACCGTGGTAGAGAAAGCCATTCCTATCAAAAACCACTCGCTCGATGCCTTTCTCTTTAATCCTGGAACCTATTTGTTCACCCACCAGCTTCGCCGCGTCGCGTTTGTTCAAACCTTTTACTTTATCTTTTAATCCCGGGCTCAACGTTGAAGCCGCGGCCAAGGTCATGCCGGAATCGTCATCCACGGCCTGAACATAAATATGCCGGGCACTTCGGAAAACACTGAGTCTAGGCCGAGCGGCCGTACCGCGAATTTTTTTACGAACCCGCCGCTTCCTTCTTTCTCTGGCTAAAGCCTTTGGATTAACACTAGGCATTTCTTACTTTGTCCTCGTTTCACATATATTACAATTGCTTGACACCGACCTTACCCACCTTTCGCCGAACAAACTCATCCACGTATTTAATCCCTTTTCCCTTATACGGTTCCGGCTTTCTTAATTCTCTGATTCTAGCGGTGGTAAGGCCAACCAGCTCTTTATCGGCCCCTTTGATGGTAATCCTGGTCTGCCTATCCACGGCGGCCTCGATGCCCTTGGGGAGCTTAAAATCGATAGAATGGGAATATCCAAGATTCAGAGTCAGTGTGTCGCCGTTTAGATCAGCCCGGTATCCCACACCTACAATTTCCAGTTCTTTTGTAAAACCGGTGCTTACGCCCTCAACCATGTTAGCCACCAGACTCCGGGTCAGGCCCCAGAAAGACCCGGCTTCCTTGGAGTCATTCAGAGGAACTACCCGGATGACCTGTCCTTCTATCTGGAGCTCAACCAGGGGTGGAAGAGTACGTTCCAAAGTACTTTTTCCACCTTTCACCGTGATGTGCGGTGGACGGTAGTCCACGGTTACTCCCGAGGGTATTTCAATTGGTCTCTTTCCTACTCGTGACATGCGCGCTTTACCCTTTAGGTTTATACACTCAAGGTCAAATTGCTACCAGACCGAGAGGAGAAACTCGCCGCCGACATTTTGTCGACGGGCTTCCCGGTCGGTAAGCACTCCTTTTGAGGTGGAGAGTATTCCCACACCCAGCCCTGAAAGCACGGCCGGGATATCATCCCGCCGGCAGTAGACCCGACGGCTGGGTTTGCTCTCTCGCTTGATTTCTTTGATAACCGGTTCGTTCCGGTCATTATACTTCAGCTGAATCCTGAGGATACCTTGCCGGTTATCTTTCAAGACCTTATAATTCTTGATGTATCCTTCATCCTTTAAAAGCCGGGCAATGCTGATCTTTATCTTGGAAGCAGGAATGTCCATCCGTTCATGTTTGGTCAGGAGGGCATTTCTAATCCTGGTCAGCATATCGGCAATTGGGTCTGTCATCATGATATGTCTGCCTCCTACCAACTAGCCTTCGTGACTCCGGGAATCTCTCCCGCTAGAGCCATCTGGCGAAAACAGATGCGGCAGAGGTTAAATTTTCTTAAATATCCTCTCGGCCGGCCGCAAATGGGACAACGGTTATACTTCTGAACCTTGAACTTGGGGTCCTGCTTGGCTTTGGCGATTAATGACTTTTTTGCCAAAAAAATTCTCCTTTTTGGTTACTCGCGAAAAGGCATACCCATCTGTCGCAACAGGTAGCGGGCCTCTTCGTCCATCTTGGCGGAAGTGACTATAGTAATATTCAAGCCGTTAATTCTATCCACTTTATCGTAATCTATCTCTGGAAAAATTGTTTGTTCTCTCAAGCCGAGGGTGTAATTTCCGCGCCCGTCGAAAGCGTTGGGAGAGAGACCGCGAAAATCCCGGACACGAGGCAACACGGCGTTGATCAACTTGTCTAAAAAATGATACATCTTTTCACGCCTGACAGTGACCATACATCCGATGGGCATGCCTTCCCGGAGTTTAAAGGCCGCGATTGAACGGCGGGCTCTCCGGATTGTCGCTCTCTGCCCGGCGATCATGGTTAATTCCTCAACGGCGTTATCCAGGATCTTAATATTCTGAATCGCTTCTCCCAGCCCCATGTTCAATACGATTTTCTTTATTTTTGGGACCTGCATGACGCTTTGATAATTGAATTCCTTCACCATGCGATCCACGATTTCACCGCGATATATGTCTAAAAGTCTGGCCATTTACGTCTCCCAAGGTCCCTCTGAAGCCTAATCTATTGTCTCCCCGCATTTTTTACATATCCGGACACGCTCTCCGTCTTCCAACGTCCGGCTGCCGGGCCGTGTCGGATCCGTGCACTTGGGGCAAATAAGCATTACATTCGAGACGGGCAGCGAACCTTCTTTCTCGATGATCCCGCCTTTGGCCACATTAGGGCCCGCTTTCGTATGGCGTTTGAGCATGTTGACCTTCTCGATGACGATCCGGTCATTCTTGGGGATGACTTTGAGAACCTTACCGATCTTACCTTTCTCTTTACCCGAGAGAACGATTATACGGTCGTCCTTTTTTACCTGATATGATTTTCTCAGCATTTCCTGTCTTCCAACCTGGTTTAAACAACTTTGGCGCCAGGGCCTAGCCAGGCCCAATCTAGATTACTTCAGGAGCGAGTGAAATGATCTTCATGAAGTTCTTCGCTCTAAGTTCCCGAGCCACCGGCCCGAATATGCGGGTGCCTATCGGCTCACGCTGAGCGTTTATCAAGACGGCCGAATTGTCGTCGAATTTAATATAGGTGCCGTCCCGCCGGCCAACCTCTTTACTTGTCCGGACCACTACCGCCCGTAAAACATCCCCTTTTTTCACCTTGGAATGAGGCAGAGCCTGTTTTACGGTAACAATAATTACATCGCCCAATGAAGCGTATCGCCGCCGCGAGCCACCCAGTACCTTAATGCAGGATACGACTTTAGCTCCGGAGTTATCGGCCACACTCAGTCTCGTTTCCGTCTGAATCATGTATCTTCCCTAAAAGATGATAGTTAAACCTGATGGCTGATGATTTTACTTACGCGCCAATGTTTAGTCTTGGATAACGGCCGGGATTGTACAATCTCGACGGTATCACCGATTCTTACATTGTCTTCTGGCGCGTGCGCCTTGAATTTCGACCGGCGTCGGATATATTTTTTATAAACCGGATGCTGGACCAGACGATTTACCGTAACCACTACCGTCTTATCCATCTTGTCCGAGACCACTGTCCCGATCATCCTCTTTCTATTTCGTGTCTCTGCCACCTGATTCAACCCTCCTCCCGGGCTCTGGCTACAATTTTTTCCCGAATAACCGTGCCAACCCGGGCAATTTCCTTGCGCGTCAGGGGTAGCCGCGCCGTATTCTCTAACTGATTAGTCGTGTTCTGAAAACGAAGGTTGAACAATTCCTCCTTGAGTTCAGTTTCTTTCTCAACAAGCTCTTCCAGGCTCAGATCTCTTAACTGGCTGGCCTTCATAGGGTTTCTCCCCGTTTCATGAACCGTGTTGGAAAAGGAAGTCTGTGTTGGGCCAATCGCATCGCCTCTCGGGCAACTTCCTCGTTGACCCCGTCCATTTCATATAGAATGCGTCCCGGTTTTACGACCATCACCCATTTATCCGGGGCACCCTTCCCTTTTCCCATTCGAGTCTCGGCCGGTTTCTTGGTCAGAGACTTATCCGGGAAAACACGTATCCAGATCTTTCCTCCGCGCTTGATATGGCGGGTCATGGCCACACGAGCCGCTTCGATCTGATGATTATCCATGAATCCGCAACCAAGGGCCTGCAGGCCATAGGAACCGAAATCCAAGTTACAGCCCCGGTAGGCCTTACCTCTCATCCGTCCCTTTTGTTTCTTGCGGTATTTTACCTTTCTGGGTTCCAGCATGTTCTAGGCCTCCTGCAGCCTCTCCTGTTCTTCTTTGGTCAGGACCTCACCTTTAAAAATGTGGACCTTAACTCCAATCAGCCCATAAGTCGTCTTGGCCTCGGCAAAACCGTAATCAATATCAGCCCTGACCGTATGCAGGGGGACCCTGCCTTCACGATACCACTCGCGCCGTGCCATTTCCGCGCCACCCAACCGGCCGGCACAACTGATTTTTATCCCCTGCGCGCCGAACTTCATGGCCAGACCAACCGATTTTTTCATGGCCCGCCGGAATGCTACCCGCCTCAATAACTGCTGGGCGACATTTTCGGCCACCAATTGGGCGTTAACTTCAGGCTTTCTGATTTCCTGAACGTCAATCAGCACTTCCCGCCTGACCATCTTTTCGAGTTCGTTTCTAAGCTTCTCGATCTCGGAGCCCTTCTTACCGATAATGATACCGGGCCGGGCCGTGTGTATCCGAAGCTTGACTTTATTGGCCGCCCGTTCGATCTCGATCTTGGCTACCCCGGCCTGTTGCAGTTTGTCCTTAACATAATTTCTTATCTGCTTATCCTCGGCTGTCAAAGCCCCAAAATCCCGATTGGCGAACCATCGCGAATCCCAGGTTTTAATGATCCCGAGTCGAAAACCTATTGGATGTGTCTTTTGACCCAAACCCAATTCCTCCTATGTCTCATCCAGGATGACTGTGACGTGACTGGTTCGTTTCCGAATCCTAGTCGCGCGACCCATAGCTCTGGGCCGCCATCGTTTGGCAGTTGGCCCTTCATCGACAAAAACGTTTTTTACATACAGGGTGTCCACGTCGATCTCTGATTTCTGTTCCGCGTTTGCCAGGGCTGAATTGAGCACTTTCAGTAAAATCACCGATGCTTTCTTTGGAGTATACCTAAGTTGCGCAAGAGCATTCTCCACAGTCAGCCCTTTTATATTTTTGGCCACGATTCTAACTTTCCGCGGTGATATACGCATATATTTGGCCACAGCCTTCGCTTCCATGATCTGTCTCCTGAATTTACCTCTTAAGCCTCGATTTTTTATCGCCGGCGTGGCCCCAGTAAGTACGGGTTGGGGAGAATTCTCCCAGTTTATGCCCGACCATATTTTCGGTAACGAAAACCGGGATGAACTTTTTTCCATTATGCACGGCAAATGTCAGTCCGACCATCTCGGGAACAATCGTCGATCGCCTGCTCCAGGTTTTTATGACCCGTCTGTCCTGGGCCTCATTTGCCCGCACGACTTTCTTTATTAGATGATTGTCTATGAAAGGCCCTTTTTTAACGGAGCGCGGCATCTTCCTATTTTCTCCTCTTGACGATAAGTTTATCGCTGGCTTTTCTCTTGGACCTGGTTTTATAGCCCTTTGTCGGCACACCCCAAGGGGTTACCGGATGGCGGCCGCCAGAACTTTTGCCTTCTCCCCCGCCATGGGGATGATCTACCGGATTCATCACCACACCCCGTACTTTTGGGCGTCTGCCAATCCACCGCTTACGGCCCGCTTTACCTATGGAAATATGGCTGTGGTCCGGATTGGAAAGCTGTCCGATGGTGGCCTTGCACTCGGAGAGCACCATCCTTATTTCACCCGAGGGAAGCTTGAGCAGTGTGTAGCGGCCTTCTTTGGCCATAAGCTGGGCGTACGTTCCGGCCCCTCGAGCCAACTGGCCGCCTTTGCCGATCTTCATTTCAACATTATGAATGAGTGTCCCTAATGGTATGGCCTTCAAAGGCAGGGCGTTTCCGGGTTTGATGTCCGCGTTTCCACTGGAGAGAACCGTGTCGCCCACGCTCAGGTTCTGCGGAGCCAGGATATACCGTTTCTCTCCATCGGCGTAATGGAGAAGCGCTATACGGGCCCCCCTGTTTGGATCATATTCAATAGAAAAAACCTTGGCCGGAATTTCCGTTTTATCACGCCTGAAATCTATCTTCCTATATCTCCGCTTATGTCCCCCGCCCCGGTGTCGAACAGTAATCCGGCCGTAGTTATTCCGCCCGCCTGATTTGGAAAGGGGCTCCAGGAGACTCTTTTCCGGCTCTGTCCTGGTAATATCCTGAAAAGTATCGTATGTCTGAAACCTGCGTCCCGGGGATGTGGGTTTGACCTTTTTTATCGGCATCTTATTTATCCTCTCGCCTAGACGCCCTCAAAGAATTCGATACGTTCACCCAGGGCCAGAGTGACGATGGCTTTCTTCCAATCCGAACGTTTACCTTGGTGCCGGCCCAATCTTTTTTTCTTGCCGTGCATGTTCATGGTCCGTACTTTTAAGACCTTGACCTTAAACGCCTCTTCCACAGCCCGTCCTATATCAATTTTATTCGCCCCGGGATCGACCTTCAAAACGATCTGATTCTGTACATCTTTTTGAATGGTCGATTTCTCCGTAATGAGCGGTTTAATAATTACACTTACAATTTCTTTCATTTGAGCAGCCTCTCCGTGATCTGGGCGATACACGGCTCAAGCAGAACCAGATGCTTATACTTAAGCACATCGTAGACATTAAGGCCGGACGACCGGAGAACCTTGACCTCAGGAACGTTACGGGCTGATTTCTCCAGATTTTCATTGGGCTCATAAGTAACAACCAGACCGTTATCAATACCCAGTCCGGCCATAGCCTCCAGAAAACCCTTAGTTTTAATCTCCGGCAAGTCGAATGTATCCAGGATCATCAACTCCTCATCGGCCAATTTTCCGCTCAAAGCCACTTTCATGGCGTTTCTTCGTACTTTCTTGGGAGGCGAGTAACTGAAATCCCTGGGCGAAGGTCCAAAGATGACGCCGCCACCTCGCCAGAGAGGATTTTTCATGCTGCCGGCCCGAGCCCGTCCCGTTCCCTTCTGACGATACAGTTTCCGGCCGCTTCCCCGGACATCGCTTCGTGTCTTGGTCGAAGCTGTACCGGACCGCCGGCTGGCCAATTGGGCCACGACTACCTCATGTAAAAGATGAGCCTTGATCGGTACTTCAAAAATTTCGCCCGGCAGATCGGTCTGGCCGACTTTATCGTGGTTGAGATTATATACGTCAACGGTTGGCATGCTTTCCTCTAACAAATCACTGTTTTTTTATCAAAACGATACCGTTTCTCGGTCCGGGCACAGCGCCTTTTAGGAGCATTACCCCGTATTCCGGCCTGATATCAATTACTTCCAAGTTTCGAACTGTTTGACGGATCGAACCATATTGGCCGGCCATCTTCTTGCCGGGGAATACCCTGGCCGGATAAGCGGCTGCCCCAATGGAACCGGGGCCTCTGTGAGCGGTATTTCCGTGGCTGGCGGATCCACCGGAAAATCCGTGTCTTTTCATGACTCCGGCAAAACCCTTCCCCTTGGTCGTGCCGGTTACAGCTACCCTCTCACCGATCTCGAAGATATTCAGGTCAATTTCCTGGCCAACCTCGTAATCATCTATTTCTTCCGCCAAAAACTCCCTCAACAACCTGAAATTTTTACCCCCCGCAGCCTTGAAATGGCCGGCCAAAGGGCGATTCGCTTTCTTACGAGTGCCGAATCCTAGCTGAAGAGAATTATACCCGTCGGTCTCGTTCGTCTTTTTCTGGACCACGGTGCAGGGCCCGGCCTGGATAACCGTAACCCCAGCCGCCTGGCCGTCTTCAATGAAGATTCGAGTCATTCCAAGTTTTTTACCAATCAGTCCGTTTACCATTGTTTGCATCCACATATAAGAACTAGCCGCCCCCGGTCAGGGCCTGACCTAAAAGTTATAGCTTAATTTCAACGTCCACACCGGCCGATAAATCCAATTTCATAAGTGCATCAACTGTCTGCTGGGTCGGATCGAGGATGTCCAGGAGTCGCTTGTGGGTCCTTATCTCGAAATGTTCCCGCGATTTTTTATCGATGTGAGGTGAGCGGAGGACACAGGTCCGACTGATTGTGGTTGGCAGGGGAATCGGGCCGGCAACTCGGGCCCCAGTCCGTTTAGCCGTGTCCACAATCTCTTCGGCGGACTGGTCTAATAAGACATGGTCATAGGCTTTAAGCCTAATCCTGATTTTTTGACTGGTCATCATCATTTTTGAATCCTTAACATCCTAACCTCAAACCTATTCTGAGACCTGTGTAAAACTTCGTCCTTTGGCCCAACTCTTTGTCGCGCTCGAATTTTGAGCTGCCACTTCGGCTTCGCCTGCAGTGGCTTTAGTCCTCGAAATACTACAAGTATTCCTGCGGTTTAAATTTTCGTGC
>JAZGHI010000037.1:0-4834 GCA_036480955.1 Candidatus Adiutricales bacterium | reverse complement strand
GCCTGGAGCCGGGCTCAAATGTAGTGTCCGTCGAGGCCCTGAAATCGATTGATCCGGCGCTGACGGCGACCTTAAACCGGCCCGAAAATCTTCCCATGGGTCTGGTCGGATTTAAAGTGAAGGTGGCCGATTCAAATCTTACGGCTCAGGTGACCATACATTTTTCCGATCCTGTTCCGGAAGGGGCAAAATGGTACAAATACGATCACATTAGCGGCTGGCGGGAATATCCGCGGGCCGTATTCAGTCTCGATCGTACGTTCGTATCATTGGAAATCAAAGACGGCGATCCGGCTTTTGGTGATGTTGACGGTTTAAAAAATGGGATTATCGTAGACCCCGGAGGGGTGGGAGCGGATATTGCGTCTGTTCCACCGCCGGATGAACCGGCTGGCTTCGAAAACGGAAGCGGCTGTTTCATTGCCGCTGTTTCAGGGGACCGGCGAAAAAAAGACCGGTCATTATTCTTCTATCCGCGGTGGCGGTCTTATTTGCGCTGAAAGCTTTTCGAAGGACATCTTGAGGTGATAAATAATGCGTGAATTTTTCGCGAGAGGCGGTCCGATAATGTGGCCCCTTCTTATATGTTCCGTCCTTTCTCTGGCCATTACCTTCGAAAGAGCCAGATTTTGGTGGCGAGTAAACCGGCGGAAAGACGGAAATCTCCTCGATTCCATATTTGAGCTAGTTGAACGGGGTGACCACCAGGGAGCTATAACGAGCGGGACCGGGGCAAAAGATATAGAGGGCAGGGTGCTTATGGCCGGCCTTCTCAACCACGATGATGGACTCAAAGAGAGTATGGAAGCTGAGGCTGTCGAGCAGATCGAACGGATGAAAAGTGGTATGAATGTCCTCGATACCATTATCACCATGGCTCCTCTTCTCGGTATCCTGGGAACGGTTCTGGGCATAATCGAGTCTTTCGATCTTTTAAGCCTCAGCGGGATTCAGGACCCAAAGGCGGTCATAGGAGGTATCTCCCAGGCCTTGATAACCACCGCTTCCGGGCTGACGGTAGCCCTGGTAACACTAATGCCTTACAATTATTACTTAACACGCATTGAAAGTGCTGTCAGGCGGATTGAAAAAGTGGGTACCAGGTTTGAGCTGGCTTATCAGAAGGGGCTGAAATAAAGTGCGATTAGACTCTGGATATGAAAACCGGAGGGCCCGGATAGAGATAATTCCGCTTATCGACATCGTTTTTTTACTCCTGGTCTTTTTTATCTACGCCATGCTTTCCATGACGGTCCACCGGGGGTTGAGGGTGGAATTGCCGTCCGCTTCGACGGCTCAGGTGGATAAGAGAGATTACGTGGACATTTCCATAAATAAAGACAACCAGATATTTATAAACGGGGTCCGGGTTGCGCTTGATGATTTCACGACAGAAATTTTCAAGGCCGGCCACCGAGACAAACCTGTCTTCATCAGTGGTGATCAGCGGGCCGATCTTGGCCTGGCCATCAGTATCCTCGACCGCCTGAGAAAGGCGGGCATAAGCGACGTTTCATTTGAAACACGCCAGGAGGAGTAATGAGGTTTACGCGTATATTTTGGCCCTTGTTTCTGTCCCTGGCCGTTCATGGCGGGTTGTTTTTCCTGGATTTTTCACCGGATCAAAAACGGGAAGAGATCAGGAACACACCGCCGTCTATCTCACTTAAACTAGTCACATCCCTGAGAGTCCGCCAGCCTGAGCCTGAACCGATTATTAAAACGACACCTTTGGCGGCGGTAAAACCTCCGGAAGAAAAACCGGCCCCGCCTTTGAAACAGGTCGGGCCTAAACCGGAGCCGAGAGCAATAACTGTACAGAATAAAAGTATCAGTCCTGAAAAAAAGAAGAGCGTCCGGAAAGAAAATCCCAGCGATCCTAAAAGACCGGCTGAACCAGAACCGCGACTGGCCGAGACAGAGGCCGCCAGGGTAGATTTGCCGCCGGCATCTTCCATTAGCGAAAGAGAGCCAACCCCAATTTTACCACGGCCTGAAAGAGAGGTGGACCCGGCTCCAACCACTCTGGCCAGCGCCCCGTCGCTCCCTGAAGCCGAAGAAATCTGGGTTCCCGCCAGAATTATCGGCTCGGTCAGACCTGTATATCCCCGATACTCGAGGAGACACAATCAGGAAGGGGCAGTTGTCCTGAAGGTGGAGATAAGCTCGACGGGCGAGCAGACAAAAATTACTATTATCAGTTCCAGCGGATATGCCCGGTTGGATCGGGCGGCCATCAGGACCCTGGAGCGGGCCAGTTTCTCTCCGGCCAGACAAGGGGGCCGAGAGGTGGCTTCGACAAAACAGATCACTGTGGCTTTCAAGCTGGAAGAAGCCGGAAAGTAGGGAGATCCCGAATGTTGTTATCCTGCCCCGGATACAGGCGATCAGCCTTATGAGAAGATATACGGTTCTGATCGCTGTAATTGTCCTGGCCTTGTTCGGCACCTACATGGGTAAGAAGCTTCTCCCAACAAACCGGGTTTCGAAAAATGGTTCCGGAGAACCTGGCCAATACAGCCGAATTGTGTCCCTGGCCCCAAGTATCACCGAAACCCTTTTCGCGCTCGGCATTGGGACCCACGTGGTCGGAAGGACGAGGTTCGATAAATATCCACCCGAGGTTTCAAGCATTCAGGAGGTGGGCGGGTTCTACGATCTCAACTACGAGTCTATTCTGGCTCTCAGGCCTGATCTGGTAATACTCCTGGTCGAACATCAGGACCCGGAAAAATACCTGACCGCTCTCGGGATGAATCTGCTCAAGGTCAACAACCAGACCATCGACGGCATAATAGAGTCCATCAGCATTATAGGAAACGCCTGCGGGAAGAAGGAGACCGCGGAGTTGTTAGTCGCATCTTTAAAAAGGCGCATGAAGGCCATACGAAAAAAAACAGCCAACCTGCCCCGTCCCCAGGTCATGATTTCCATCGGCCGGAACATGGGTTCGGATGATTTTCAGGAACTTTACATTGCCGGGCAGGATGGTTTTTACGACGAGATGCTGAACATAGCCGGGGGCCGGAACGCTTACCAGGGCAAGGTGAAATACCCTACGGTTTCCAACGAGAGCGTGCTGAAAATGGATCCCGAATTGATTATAGACGTCGTAACTCATCCGGGTGAGCTACAGGGGATGGAGGAAAAGGTGAAGGAAACATGGGAACGTTTTTTGGGTCGGGCCGTGCTCAAGAAACGGCGGGTTTATGTCCTGGGACAGGATTTTATGGTTATTCCCGGCCCCAGGTTTATCAATACCATCGAGGAGATGGCCAGGGTTGTCCACCCGGAAGTTGATTGGGAGCGGGAATGAAAGAAGCTCTTATAAACATCGAGGATTATTCTTTTCGGTTCGGTAAGATAGAGATCCTGAAAAATATTTCATTTACTGTTCGTGAGGGAGACTATATTTCGGTAGTGGGGCCTAATGGTGCCGGTAAAACAACCCTGCTCAAATGCTTGAACAGAATATATACCGGCGGGAAGGGTACTATCAAGATTGCCGGACGTCCTCTGCGAGCCTTCTCTCAGCGGGAGCTGGCCAAAATTATGGGCTACGTGCCTCAGGTTAATGGCGGTATTCTCCCTTTCTCGGTCTATGAATTTGTACTGATGGGCCGCTACCCTTATTTAGGCCCTTTTTCGACCACCAAGCCCGAGGACAAGATCGCTGTCAACCAGGCCCTCGAGTTGACCGGACTGGCTGGTCTGAGAGAGCGTTTTATCGATTCATTGAGTGGGGGGGAAAGGCAGAAGGTATTTATAGCCGCCGCCCTGGCTCAGGGAACGAAAATTCTTCTTCTCGACGAACCGACTACCTTCCTCGATCCCAAGCACCAGGTTGAAATCAACCTCATTCTTAAAAAGGTAAATCTCGAATCAGGTGTTACTATAATCGCCGTTACACATGATATAAACAACGCCTTTTCGTGGAGTGAGAGGATCCTGGCCTTGAAAGACGGTGAGGTGGCTTATTGCGGGCCGAGCAGCGAGATCATCGAACAGAATCTCCTGGAAGAGATTTACGGTATTTCCTTCAGGTTGGTTGCGCATTCTCAGTCGGAGAAGCCGTTGGTCATACCTGAGGTATCGGAATGAGTCCGGGTCCAAACCGGAAAAATGTTATTCTGTTAGTGTTGCTGGCCGTGGCCGTGGTGGTGCTTCTCGGCACACCCTTTGTAGGGATGACGGATATTTCCCTCGAATCGATATTTAGACCGGGAGAGGGCCGTATCGAGCCTGAAATTTTCTGGGGGATAAGACTGCCGCGCGTTTTGGTCGCCTTCATGGCCGGAGCGGCCTTGGCCGTCAGCGGTATGGCCTTTCAGGCCATGTTCAGAAATCCTCTGGCCACCCCGTTTACCCTTGGTGTTTCCAGCGGGGCCTCTCTTGGAGCCGCTGTTTACGTCCAATCGGGAATTTCGTTCGCCGTTTTAGGTATTTCCGGTCTTTCCATCGCCGCGTTTATAGGCTCTATTTCGGCCATCCTCCTGGTTTACGGAATCACCCGGGCCAGAAAAGGATTTTCCACGGGTACGATGCTTCTAGCCGGAGTGGCCGTTAATTTTTTCAGTTCGAGTGTCATGCTTTTTATCCAGTACATGAGCGATTTCACGCAGTCTTTCCGAATACTCAGGTGGCTTATGGGCGGGTTGGAAGTAGCCGGTTTCGAGTCTGTCCTGAACATGGCGCCGTTTGTGGTCATCGGGTGCGCCATTTTGTCCTTTCTGACCCATGAATTGAATCTGATGACCGTGGGCGAGGACATCGCTGTCAGCCGCGGGGTAGACGTGAGGCGCGTAAAACCGGTCTTGTTTTTTGCCACTTCCTT
>JAZGHI010000036.1:0-7954 GCA_036480955.1 Candidatus Adiutricales bacterium | reverse complement strand
CGGAGAGGATATAGACAAAAAGCGAATCGAAGCTCGTCCGGTTACCACCTTGTGTATCGACTGTAAGACCAGCCAGGAAATTTCGGAGAAAGCTCGTGGCGTTTAGAACCCTTTAATCATCTCTTGACCCGGTCGTTTTTCAATTTTCGGGGTAAACACACTACAATATCCGTTGTTGACTCTTAAGATGACGGCCATAAATAAATCAACATCAGCGTAACTGCCTAGCCACTCCTTCCATTTCATCCAGAACATCTTCACCTCCCTAAACCGGCTTGACTTGTAAGCCTGAGATCATGGTATAGTTCGGAAACCCAAGAAGGCGGATCCGGCATGACTGAAGTTGAGTGGATTTACAAAGGCGTTGATGCAACGCGGGCTTCCGCCTTGGCCCGAGAGACCGGATTACCCCCCTTTCTTACCTCTTTGCTGGTTATCAGGAATGTGGATACCCCGGAAAAAGTTCACGCTTTTCTTAATCCCAGCGTGAAGGATATGCCGTCCCCGCATCTGCTTCCCGACGTCGACAAAGCAGTCGAACGGCTCATAACCGCCCTGGCGGAGAACGAATTAATTACCATTTATGGCGATTATGACGCGGACGGGTTGACCGCCACAGCGCTCCTGGCCGATTTTCTCGAGCGGCTTGGCGCCCGGGTAGGCACCTACATTCCCCACCGGTTAAAGGAGGGTTATGGCCTTAACGTATCGGCGGTGGAAAGCCTGGCCAGGGCCGGAACCACCCTTCTAATCACAGTCGATTGCGGCATCAGCAACCACGAAGAAACAGCCAGAGCAGCTCAATTGGGCATGGATGTAATTATTACCGATCATCATAAGCCGCTGGAAACGCTGCCGGGGGCCGTGGCGGTTATAAATCCGAAGCGCTCTGATTCCCGCTTTCCCCAGCATGACCTGGCCGGGGTAGGAGTAGCTTTCTTCCTGGCCGGGGGGTTGAGGAAAACCATGAGGGAACGAGGGCTCAGGCTCGAAGACGAACAACCTGAATTAGCCCCATATTTAGGATTGACTGCCTTGGGGACCGTGGCGGATCTTGTCCCGATGAGAGAAATTAACCGCATCCTCGCCTGTGAAGGTCTTAAATACCTGGCCGACCCTCCCTGGCCGGGCCTGGTTTCTTTAAAAGAGGTCAGTAATCTCGAACCGGGTAAAACCGTGACGGCCGAGGACGTGGGTTTCAGACTGGCGCCGCGATTAAACGCCGCAGGAAGATTGGATTCAGCTCAAAAAGGACTGGACCTGCTTATGATCCGGGACCCTGATCAGGCCAGGCGTCTGGCCGGTGAACTGGAAGAGTTCAATCGGGCCAGGAAAAGGATCCAGGAAAAAATATTTCGTCAAGCGTGCGCCCTGGTGGAAGAAAGCCCGGAGAATGGCTGCAAGTTTTTTGTCCTGTCTCACGAAGACTGGCATCGTGGTGTGGTTGGGATTGCGGCTTCAAAAATAGTGGAGACTTACCACCGGCCAGCGGTGCTGCTTGCGCTGGAAGAAGGCCGCGCAGTCGGTTCCGGCAGATCAATCCCAGGATTTAGCCTGTTTAACGCCTTGAACACCTGCCGTGATATGCTGGACAGTTTTGGTGGACACGACCACGCCGCCGGGTTGGCCCTTCCGATAGAAAATGTCCCGAACCTGGCCGAGGCTCTGGAACGGATCGCTGACCGGGATTTAAGCGAAAGAGATCTTCGTCCCACTCTAACTATCGAGGCCCGGGTTACTCTGGATGAACTGAATCAGGATTTAATAAATCAGGTTTACCGGCTCGAACCGTTCGGAATCGGAAATCCGGAACCGGTCCTGGCGGTTCATGGATTAAAAGTCCTGGGAGTATCCACGGTCGGCCGCAACCACCTCAAACTCCGGCTTCAAAGCGGGTCAGAGATGCTGGAAACTATCGGATTCGGATTAGCCAACCGGCTGCCAGACCTGGGACCCCGGGTTTCAGTGGCCTTGAAACCGCTCACCTCGACTTTTCAGGGCCGTACCACCCGCCAGTGGCAAGTCATAGATATCAAGAAAGAGAGTTGAAACAGGAGACCGCCGACCGTAAATTAAGGTATAGTTACGGTCAGCGGCCTATAAGAGCCCTGAAGACAGGTTTAGATGCGATTCAAGCTCGAATTCGCCTCATGGCCTGCTTTTCTGAAAATATTTAAGGAACTCGTCATCCGAGCTCAGGACCACGGTGGTACCTGTACCTAAGGCGTAACGGTAAGTCTCCAGACTTCGGGTAAATTGATAAAATTCTGAATCCTGCCCAAAAGACTCGGCGTAGATCTTGGTCGCCTCTGCGTCACCTTCCCCTTTGAGTATCTGTGATTTGCGGTAAGCCTCAGCCAGAATAATAGTCCGCTCCTTGTCGGCCCCCGCCCGGATCTTGATTGATTTCTCCTGCCCTTCGGAACGGTATTTCTTGGCCTGCCGTTCCCTCTCGGTGCGCATCCGGCCGAAGACGGCCCGTTCATTCTCCTGTGGCAGATCGGCTCTCTTGATCCTCACGTCCCTTACGCTGATGCCGTAATCTCCGGCTTTTTTATCGGAACGCTCTGTCACATTCGCCATTATGTCGGATCTCAGCTTGGTAATGATGTCGACATAATTGTGACGGCCCAGTTCGACCCTGAGCTCAGCGTAAATAATATCATCCAGCCTGGCCTGAGCTCCCCGGACGTTTCTTACAGTCGTATAAAATTTCAGGGGGTCGATAATATTCCACTTGGCGTAATTATCCACAACCAGGTTTTTTTTGTCGGCGGTTAGAATTTCAGCCGGCGCCGCGTCATAATCCAACAGGCGTTTTTCAAAATACTTGACGTTCTGGAGGAACGGTACCTTTGCGTGAAGGCCGGGGGCCTTAATGCCGCCCACTGGTTTACCCAATTGAAAGATAATGGCCTGCCTGGTCTCATCAACAGTAAAGAATACTGAGGCGAGTATAAAAAGCAGAACAATAATGACGACGATAACCGGTCCAATTTTTTTGCCCATTTGTTTTCCTCCGAGTAAAATGAGTTGTCTGATTATTTCGTTTTTGTCCCCGGTTGGTCCATACCTAGGGTTTGAAGAGGCAGGAGGGGCAAAACGTTAGTGGAACCCTCGGCGAGGATGATTTTTTTTGAATTACCTAAGACAGTTTCCATGGTCTCGAGATACAACCTCTGGCGGGTTACATCCTTGGCCTTTCGGTACTCTTTGAGCAGGGCCAGGAAACGGGAGGCGTCACCTTGGGATTGCTTTATTTTTGATTCTCTATAGGCTTCGGCCTGATTAACGATCTCAGCCGCCTTGCCCTTGGCCTTGGGGAGTATATCGAAGGCGTAGCCCTCGGCTTCATTGACATAACGGTTCTGGTCCTCACGGGCCGAAACCACGTCCTTGAAGGCGGAGATGACCTGTTCCGGAGCCTGAACTTTCTGAAGCTGGACAGCGACCACGGCAAGGCCTGATTCGTACTTGTCCAGAATCTCCTGTAACTGCGCTTTTGTGTCCTGCTGGATGCGAGATTTCTCCCCGATCAAAACGTCGTCGATTTTACCTTTACCGATGACCTCACGCATGGCGGCCTCGGTCGCGTCTTTCAGCGTTTTGACCGAATCTTCGACTTTGAAAAGGAAATTAGTTGGATGCTTGACCAGGTATTGGACTATGAATTGGATGTCCACAATGTTCTCGTCCCCAGTGAGCATGAGGGCCTCCACCGGAACTGAACGGTACCGGGGCGGCGGTCCTGGAGTGATGGTACGAAATCCGATTTCAAAACGGCGGACCTGAGTCACTTTGGGTTTCATTACACTTTCGATTGGGTAAGGAAGATGGTAATGGGGGCCTGGTCCTTTCTCGGTCGTGTAACGGCCGAATCTTTTCACTACTCCCACCTCGTCCGGGGCGACAATGTAAATGCCGGTCAGGAACCAGATCAGGATTACCACTACGATGAGGATGTAAGCGCTGGGCAGCCTCTTCCTCAGCCGTTTTAAATCCTCGACCACTTTATCCAAGTCCGGAGCGCCTTGGCCCGGACCTTCTTTCTTTTGCCATTTGTCCCAATCCACGGGCATGGTGTCAACCTCACGTATTAAGGTTTGAGGTGAATGATAATTATTCCTTCTCTGAAGATCCTATTTAATATTTGTTCTCACTTATAAAACATTATAGCAGATAATCTATCCATAGTGTAGCTTCTATCCGGCCAAAGTCCAGGAAAAAATGATCTATCGTATACGGGCGGCAATTTCCCGCACATGGGCCATGGTTTCGGAAAGGTCAAAGGATGTCAGCCGGCCCTTTTCCACCAGAATTTCCCCGTTTATAATGGTTGTGCTGACTTCATGACCAGTAAGCGCGTAAACAAGGTGCGAAAAAGGATGATACATGGGCTTAAGGTTTGGATGGTCGAAATCTATGGTTATGAGATCAGCATAGTACCCGGGAATGAGCATACCGGCTTTTTCCGAAAGGCCCAGGGTGGCGGCTCCACCGGCGCAGGCCAATGAAAGGATCTGAGGCGCGGGCAGGATAGTTGGATCCTTTTCCAAGGCCTTATAGGCCAGAGCGGCTGTACGCAATTCTCCAAAAAGATTGAAATCATTATTGCTGGCCGGGCTGTCCGTACCCAGACAAGCCTTAATCCCTCGTTCGAGCATGGCCGGTAGACGAGCCAGACCCGAACCCAGTTTCATCTGGCTTTCGGGGCAAACAACTACCGAAACCTCTTTTTCAGCTAAGATCCCAATCTCTTCGTCGTCTGCGTATACGCAATGAATGGCCAGGGTGGACTCGTCCAGGAGGCCGAGGGAATCCAGGAAGCGGATGGGAGTGGCGCCTTTTTCGGCCCGGATCCGCTCGACTTCTCTCTGCGTCTCAGCCACGTGGATCTGAAAAAAAATATTGTTTTCAGCCGCCAGTTCCTTCCCGCTTTCAAGCGTCGTGGCTGAACATGTATAGGGTGAATGACAGAAGACCGAAGGTCTTATGAGAGGCGAAACACCTTTCCAGCGCTCAATAAATTCCCTGGCCACTGAGATGTTAAGTCTCGGGTCGGGCACGCCCGGAGCGGGAAAATCAATAACTCCCTGACCTAAAACAGCCCTCAAACCGGCCTCGTGAACAGCACGGGCGGCTTGATCCTCGATGAAATAGCCGTCTGCCAGACAGGTGGTCCCGGAAAGGAGCATCTCGGCCAGACCCAGTTTAGTTCCCCAGTAAACGAGATTCTCGTCCACATGGGCGGCTTCCGCCGGAAAGATATGCTCATTTAACCAGGTGGCCAAAGGCAGGTCGTCGGCCAAACCCCTGAAGGCAGTCATGGCCGCGTGGGTGTGGCCGTTTACCAGTCCGGGCATTATCAGGTGAGTGTCCGCCCGGATGATTTTATCAGCGTCGAATTCTTCATTCAATTCCGACCTGGAACCCACGGCCGCTACTGTCCCGTCAGTGATACCCACGTAGCCGTTTACGATGGGTTCCGCATCCGGCTCCATGGTCAGGACAATCCCGCCCAGGACCAAAGTATCCCACTTCAGTTCCTTACACATTATTTCTGATCGCCATGGCCCACTACCTCGGCCATAATCTTGGATATCCTCTCCATGTTTTCGTAAAGCTCCTCGAGATCGATTGTGGTCAGACACCTGTCTTCCATGAGTACCTCTCCATGAACGACCGTGTGTATCACATCTGCTCCGGAAGCGGCGTAAATCAGATGACTTATGGGATTGTAGAGGGGCGTCAGGTGGGGCTGATCCAGGTCAAGGACAATCAGGTCTGCCAGATAACCTGGCGCCAGCCGGCCGACCCTCTCTTCCTGACCCAAGGTTCGTGCTCCATTTGAAGTAGCCATGGTCAATACCGAGGCGGCGTCCATAACCGTGGGATCGAGTTTGGAGACCTTGTGAATTTTGGCCGCGATAGCCATTTCCCCGAACATATTCAGATTATTGTTTGAAGCCGGGCCATCGGTTCCAAGGCCGACATGTACCCCGGCCTTGATGAGTTCCGGGATGGGGGCGATACCGGAAGCGAGTTTCATGTTGCTGCTCGGATTATGGACGACCTTTACCCCTCGCCTGGCCAGAAGGTTTATTTCTTCATCGCTCAGGACTACACAATGATCAGCGATCAGATTGGGCGATAGAAGCCCCAGATTTTCAAGATGATTGACCGGTGTAAGACCGTATCTCTCCTTAATCTGGGCAACTTCGTCATCATTCTCCGCCAGGTGCGTGATCAGCGGAGCGCCTTTGCTGTAGGCCAGGTCACGGCAGGCCGTGAGCAGGTCTGGTGAGCAGGTATAGGTTGAATGGGGCTCCACGGCTACACTTATCCGCTCGTGTCCCTGCCATTTATCAATGAGATCCCCAGTGAAGGCGAGACCCTGTTCCATGGGGCCGTAGTTGGGCGAAGGGAAGTCATAAAGAACTTCACCGACGAGGGCTCTGAGCCCGGCCCGATCTACCGCACGGGCTACATGCTGTTCGAAGAGATACATGTCGCAAAAAAAGGTTGTCCCTGACCGGATCATTTCCGCGCAGGCTAGGAGGGTCCCCCAATAGACCATCTCCCCGGTCAACTTACTTTCTGCCGGAAAAATATTTTCCTCCAGCCAGGTCATCAATGGAAGATCGTCAGCCAGGCCTCTAAAACAAGTCATGGCCGCGTGGGTGTGGGAATTTATCAGCCCGGGCATGACTAGTACGCGCCCGCCGGTTAAGACACGTGTTCCCAGTTCTTCTTCTTGAACGACTTGGTCAGCCGGACCGACCGCTTCAATTTTAGAACCGTTGATCACCACTGCCCCGTTTTCTATAATCTCACCGGATTGGTTCTGAGTGACTATCAGATCGCCTTTTACAATAAGGTCTGCCATAGTTAATCCTTATCATCTTTAGTTTTAAGTTCTGGTAACCTTAAAGTTTCACCATCGGATTTGTCAACCACGAATAGGATCTTGCCCACCCAATTTTTAGTTGACCTGTACGTGTATGATATGATACACGTACAGGCATGGATGAAAATGAAAAGCCTGAAGATGTAAAGAAATGGTTCATCTCCGAGGCCGAACGTCTTTGGCCGGTTTCTTCAGGCAGTTTAAGTCTTCGAAAGAACAAGTGTATTCGGCCAAACTGTTACGCCTGTCTGACGGAAAAAGGCCATCCCTCCTACGCGCTTCATACCCGTTACCAGGGAAGCCAGACCTCTATTTATGTTCCGGATGATTTGGCCGGTGAAGTCAGCCGGGCGGTGGAGAACGGCTGGGAATTGAAAGAGCTTTTAGTCGTGGCCGGCCGCCGTTATGTAAAGGCCCTTAAGGCTGAGCGAAAAAAGAGATGAATAACGATCTTCTATCGGCCTGGCTTGATTCGATGGAAGCTCGTTTTTCTACACCTCCTTAAAAACTGAGGGTGGGTAAGGTCCGGGGACCGGTTGACTATAGGCTAAAATCTCTATATTCTTACCACGCTCAGAAAAGTCCATAATAACCGTTTTACGGATGGATTAATTGGCATACTTGAGGATGTGAGATGGATATTAAGATTCGTGAAGCCAAAACTTCGGACATCGAAGCCTGCGGACGTATTATGTTCGAATCATTCAAATGGATTGCGGAACGGCACCGCTTTCCCCCTGAACTACCTTCAATTGAATACGCGACCCGAATCGCTACTTCCTGCATAACGCAACCCACGACGTTCGGTGTGGTCGCAGAGTGTGACGGCCGAATCGTTGGGTCAAATTTTATCGACGAACGCGATACAATTCTAGGCATAGGCCCGGTGAGTGTGGAGGTGAGTATTCAGGAGCGAGGTATCGGACACCGGCTTATGGAAGCCGTGCTGGAACGGGGTAAAGACGCTCCGGGGATACGCTTAGTTCAGGATTCGTTCAATACAGTCTCCTTAGCCCTTTACGCCTCCATGGGCTTTGAAACCAAGGA
>JAZGHI010000035.1:0-3442 GCA_036480955.1 Candidatus Adiutricales bacterium | reverse complement strand
TCAAATATTTCGAGCCCGTCCCAAGCGGACCGCCGCGCTGTCAGCGGAAACAGCCTATATCCTCACCGATATGCTCAAGGGTGTGATAACAAATGGGACCGGACGGCGGGCCAGGATTTTGAATCGGCCCCTGGCCGGCAAGACCGGCACGACCGATAATTTCCGCGACGCGTTTTTTATAGGGTATTCGCCGGAAATTACGGCCGGGGTATGGGTGGGGTTTGACTCTGATCTTCTCCTGGGCCGGGATGAAACCGGGGCCCGGGCGGCCTTACCCATTTGGATGGAATTCATGGGAGAGGCCCTGAAAGATACACCGGTCGGCGACTTCGAGAGACCGGCCAACGTGGTCATGATCCTCATGGACCGGATTACCGGCCGCCGGGCCACGGCCTCAACCACCGATGCGGTCCTGGCCGCTTTCAAGGTTGGAACCGGACCTAAGGAGTAAGGAACTATCATACGAGACGGTTGAATCCGAATTACGATCTTACGGGAAAAAAGGCATTCGGGCAAATCCGTACCGGGCCAGACAGCGGGGACAACTTTTACGGATAACGTGATTCAGGTGGGAAATACGAATGTCATCTACAACTGACGTGGTAGTAATAGGCGCAGGAATAAACGGCACGGCCATTGCCTTCAATCTGGCCAGGCAAGGGCTGAAGGTTACCCTGGTTGAAAAGTCTTTCATCGCCGGGGGCCCCACCGGACGTTCGAGCGCGGTAATCAGACAGCATTATTCAAATGAGGTCACGGCCCGGATGGTAAAACGTTCCTTAGGCATCTTCCAAAACTTCGACGAGGTTGTTGGCGGTGCATGCGATTTTAAAGAAACCGGCTTCCTAATGGGAGCCCGGGCGGAGGACATGGAAGCGCTGAAAGCCAACATTCGCATGCAGCAATCAGTAGGGATCAATACCAGCATCATCTCGGCTGAGGAAATGATTGAGTTGGAACCGGCCCTCAGCTCCAAGCAATTAGTAGCCGCGGCCTACGAGCCGGAATCGGGCTACGCCGATCCTGCGGCCACGGCCGGTTCGTTCGCCAGGCGGGCCAAAGAGCTTGGCGCTCAAATCAAGCAGGGGACCTTAGTTAAATCCATCGAGATCGAAAAAGGGCGGGTGACCGGTCTCACGACGAATAAAGGTCCCCTCTCTTGCGGTGCCGTGGTCGTGGCCGCCGGTCCATGGTCTCGGCAGTTATTAAAAGATACCGGTATTGATTTACCCATCGAAGCCACCCGACATGAAGTCTGCATTTATAAGTGCCCCGAGGATTTTGGTTTTCGGGCCGTGTACGTCGATTTTATCGGTTCTATTTACATTCGTCCTGAAACAGGAAACCTCATGCTGGTGGGTTCCATCGAGGACGAAACCATTGATGATAAGGTATCCGACCCGGACGTGTTCGACGACGGTGTGGCCTTCAAGACGGTATCAAATTACTCTGAAAAAGTGCTTCTTCGCTATCCCGGAATGAACCATGGAGGATACGCCTCGGGGTACGCCGCCTTGTACGATATAACACCGGACTGGCATGCAATTTTAGACGAACTGCCGAACGTGTCCGGTTTATACCTGGCCGCCGGAAGCAGCGGGCACGGATTCAAGCTAGCCCCGGCGGTAGGCGAAATGATGGCTGAATTAATTGTGGACGGCAAAACGGAAGGTGATGACCTAAACTTTTTCAGTTTTGACCGTTTCGCTGAAAATCGTTCGATAACCGGAAAATATGAACACAGCATCGTGGGATGAACGGAAATGGGGAGACGGACGATTTTTAAATGACCTAGGATTTGGATTAAGGACGATTCTTGTAACTAGTGGATAATACATTCTAATATCTTATGGAGGTTCTATCATGATCAGACTCATCTATGTTCTACGCAGACTTCCCGGAATGTCTTTGGAGGAATTCCAAGAGTACTGGCGAGTAAACCACGGACCACTTGTGGCCAGGCATGCCGCTAGCCTGGGCATCGACAGATACATTCAGCTTCACACACTGGAAAGCCCAGCCAATGATGGTATGCGCGATTCTCGGGGTCTTATGAAACCTTACGATGGTGTGGCCGAACTCTGGTTCGACAACCAGGATGAGCTTCAGACGGAAGCGAATACGACTCAAAGGCAGGAGGCCGCTCTCGAACTTCTGGAGGACGAGAGGAAGTTCATTGATTTCACGCGGTCGTCTATGTGGATGGCGACTGACGTACCCCAGATAAATCCCACCCCGGAAAACATAGTGGCCAGTGAAGACAGTGCTATCGTTAAATTGTTTTATGTGCTCCGCCGGCTTCCAAATCTAACCCGTGAAGAGATGCAGCTTTATTGGCGCATGAATCACGGGCCGCTTATCAGACGCAATAGCCCACCCGTTGGGATCCTCCGGTACATCCAGGTACACACCATTGATCATCCAATGGCCGACCAAAACAGGGCCTTGCGGGGCGGGATGGAAGAAATTTTCGACGGCCACGCTGAACTCTGGTACGATATGAATCGCCGGGGAGGAGACACGGAAAAAAGTCAGAAGGCAGCGAACTTATTTCTGGAGGACGAGAGGAAGTTCATTGATTTCTCGCGTTCAGCCGGGTGGTACGGTAAAGAGCTCATATTCGTGGAACGGTAGCGCTCCGACCGTCTTTTAGCGAAAACTACCCTTCAGATGTACGTGAAAATCTAATCTATCGGTGAAGACTCCGGATTAAAATTCAGTGATTCCAGCATCTTCCCCAAATAATATCACCATTTGTTCGGCACACCACCTACTATAATTAAAATGGGCCCGGACTTTAACAAGTCAAGGCACGTACATGAGAACCGCCTTTTTTTGTTTGGGCCGGGTCATCCTAACAAAAATTAGTTGACAAACACCACTCTTCTTATTTATTATCTTTTTCATCGAAAACCTTAGTAAATACAGTCGCGGTTGCCCTGGCTTTCGCAAGTCAAATGGAAAGGAAGGGATTAGTTAAAAGGAATATAATTTAGATCGAGAGGGGGTGAGCTATTTGACCGATGTGGTAGCGAATGTTCTCGTCAATGTCGGATATCTGTTAGTTTATATCGGTATCTTTGTCCTTCTGGTCAATATCGGCGCGGCCATAAAAGCAATCGGGGGACAGGGGTCTGCCGAAGAGGAACGGCCGACCAGCCCGTATTAATTAGTCGTGGCCTTGGGCCTCGGATTTCTTAAAGAAAGCATGTGGAAACTCAACCGGGGAAAGAAACAGAGGCTTCCACTTGACGGGAGGGGTAACTGTTCCCAACCGGACAGATTGGGACCGCGTTTTCGTGTGTAATAAAAAAGGAAGGGAGTCTAGGGCCTCCTTTTCTTTTTCATTTTTTTTGGGGCCTTAGCAACTGAATAGTAGACAAACGGCTTGTTTATAAATACACTCCTCCGGCTAGAAGCAGGGCCTAGTTCACCCCGTCCT
>JAZGHI010000034.1:0-3346 GCA_036480955.1 Candidatus Adiutricales bacterium | reverse complement strand
AACTCAGGCGCGGTACTAGACCGAGGCCAGGTGGTTAATTTTAATCCTTTTAGATTTCCATGCTTAATTTGACTGAAAATAACTGGCGGAATAACCAAAAAAGGCCTAAATTGTTTCCCTAGCCATCTATGACAGGAAGGAATAGGAATGAAGTTAAACAAGAATGTGATAAAAAATCCGGATGTTGAGCGGAAAGGTGACGATCTGAATATCAGCTGGGAGACAGCGGTCGAGGTGAAAAGTGTCATCATATGCGCCGGCGAATCACCTGAAAAAATAGATAAAGAAAACCCCATAGCCAGAGTAAGTGATAAGACCCGGTTTACGGTCTCGAATATGGATCCAAAAACGCGGTATTACTTCGAGTTATCGGCCGATGACGCAGACGGCCGGGGTGTCATTACCGCGGAAAGACGCATACCCTTGACGGGTTCAGTAAATTTCCGGGACCTGGGTGGTTACGAGACAGTCGATGGACGGCAGGTGAAATGGGGAAGAATATTTAGGTCCGACAGCCTGGCCAGATTAACGGAGGACGATCAGAGCTACCTCAGGGAAATGGGAATAAAAACGGTTTGCGACTTCAGGAGCCCTTCGGAGGTTGAGGATGGACCTGATCGGCTCCCGGATGACGGCTCTATTAGATACGTCAACCTGCCCGTGTTTGATGACGAGTTTGCTCCCACACACAACCTGGAACGATTGAGAAGCGGTGATTCAAATTGGCTGACGGATGATTTTTTCGTGAAAAGTTATATTCGGAACATCGATCAATTCGGTCCGACATGGGGTACAGTGTTCAAATATCTGGCTGACGACCGGAACAGACCGATGGTCTTTCACTGTACCGGAGGGAAAGACCGCGCCGGTCAATTCGCGGCGCTGCTGCTCCTGGCCTTAGGTGTGCCGGATGAGGTTGTCATTCATGATCACGGTCTGACAAATAAATACATTGCCGGACTTGTAGAGAGGATTTACGCCAGATTCGCTGGTTCCGGTGTGCCTCGCGAAAAATTAGAACTCTGGTTTACCGCCTCGCGAGCTGGTATTACCGGTCTGTTGGAACATCTGTATAATGAATATGGAAGCCCGGCTGAGTATATCCGGACCACTGTTGGCCTGGACGAGGAAACCCTGGCTCGAATGGAAGATGAATTGCTGGAATGAATCCTCGACGGTTGTAGTAAAAACCCCAATTTATGTGTAAAGGGAGGTTTGGGACGTTCCTTCCCATGTGGTCAGGGCGGGGTAATAGGATATGCCTGACAAGCTTACTAAGGAGTGACCATCAAGATGCGGCCCCCATCTCGAACGCCTCCACAAGTCTCCAGGGAGCCTTCTCAGGTAAATTTTGACTTCGGAAAATGAGTCCATCCCACTGAAGGATGGACCTTAGCTTGCTTCCTCTTTTTCACTTTTTCGGGGGTAATAGAAAATCGCAGCTGCTGCCACGGCCACGATAACCCAAGATAAAACAAGCAAAGCCTTGTTGTTATCCACCCAGATCGCTATCAAGGTTGACAATAAAAAGATCACTGCCACTAATACGAAGATGTTCCGCCAGTCTACGATCAAATTGTTCACTGTGTCATTTAAGCGGTCAATATTATCCACCTTTTACTCCTTCCTCTTTAAATAGAGTGGTGGGGCCTTTAGGCGTTCTCTCAACCTAAAGGCCCACGGGCTCTTAGCTTACATCTTTTCGCCTATCGACTTAATGGCAGCACCTATGTTGACTAATAGGACAAAGACACCGATATAAACCAGAAGTGACCCAACGGTACCAAGAATGTTAGCTATCTCCGGCATTCATTTCACCCCCCTTCAAAGGTAATTACAAGAAGAAGCACCCCAAAACCCGGTCTTTGAAAAGACGATTAACTTCCCTGGGATCCTTACCTCCATCGCCAAAATCGAGGTCGAATTCTAGCTTTTTTCGTCCTCAATTTTTTCACTATATTTGTCAATTAGCTTCGCTAATTTCATTAAGACAACGGCGATAAAAACCACCAAAGTGAGAACCGATATGGCCTCAATCAGGTCCGGAATACTGAAATCCATATGTCTACCCGCCAATACTTGGAAAGTAAGTCGATCGGTTAAGAATAAATTTGATAGGTTGTTCGTACTGTTTATACATCAGGTTTTTCAGGTCTAATGATACTCAATTAGTGAGATTGCTATGTCAAAATACGGCTCCGGACATTTTAAGCTGAAACTTTATCTGCTGTTTGTTGGCCTCAACATAGCGCTGACTTTTTGTTTGCCAGCCGTATTTTATGCCCCAAAAGGGGCCGCACTTAAACAGTACAAAAGAATAGGAGGGGTATTTCTGTTTATTCGTTTGCGAATCTATACAATAAGATTCAACTGTTGTCAAGGTAAAATATGCATTTTTTTTAACAGGGCTCATATAATCTTTGGAGAGCGAAAGCAGGGGAGGTGAAATTAGGCATTTATTAAATTGCCCTTAAATAATACGGAAACTTAAGGAGCTTTAAACCGGTAAAGCAGTGTAACTATTTGAATTCTAAATGTATTTAAGAAGGCTAGGTTGTTTTTTTCTGAAATATTGATTTTCCTTATTTAGTGTACGCCACTGAGGCTTACCGTTTGCCTCGAATTGTGGCCCGGTTTTATACCCGGCTTATTGCTTGTTAAATACTCTATTGACGGCCTCGATAACGTCAGAAACGTCATTGCCGGTGAGCTTGGCTGAGAGGGGCAGGCTTACTGTTTGCCGGCCAATAGTCATAGCGGACGGGTAATCCTCCGGCTTCCAACCATATTGGTTTTGGTAGAAAGGATGTTCAGGAACGCTCATGTAATGCACCCCAACGCCGATATTCTGCCTGGTCATACCCTCGAGGAATTCATCCCGGTTAATGCCGGTGACTTTGTCATTGATCATTATCGTGTATAAATGATAGGCGTGACGTGTATCCGTTTCCGGGTCTGTCGGCAAGCCAATGGGTAATTGGGCCAAGGCGGAATTATATTCACGCCAGACTTCCTGCCGCCGAATCCAATTGGTTTCCACACGTTCAAGCTGGTGGATTCCTATGGCGGCCTGAAGGTCCATCATGTTGTATTTAAATCCGGCCTCCATGACGTAGTAATGTTTATAGCCTTCATCGTCAAAACGTTTCCAGGCGTCCTTGCTCATGCCGTGAAGGGCCAGGATCTTGATTCGAGCGGCCTCGGCCTCGCCGCGGGTCAGCACCATACCGCCTTCGCCGGTCACCACGTTTTTTGTCACATAAAAACTGAAACAGCCGAAATCGCCGAAGGTGCCTGTTTTTCGGCCTCTATACTCGGTCTCAATGGCGTGGGCGCAATCTTCTAT
>JAZGHI010000033.1:0-4610 GCA_036480955.1 Candidatus Adiutricales bacterium | reverse complement strand
AAATTGTGAAAAAGTCTACCATTAAGACTCACTAATAGTCAAGCGGTTTTCTAAGTTTGGCCCGGCTTGCCTACAACCTTTCCGCCAGATAATCCGGCATGGGGCCGGCCCAGTCGTAGGTGAGGTCGCCGATTATCCCTTTTTCCTCCAGGCGGGAAATCTCGTCTTCGGTTAGTCCCATGACCTCACGGTAAACGTAGTCGTTGTCCTCACCCAGCCTGGCCGGCGGATGAGTGACCTTGAGAGGGGTTTCTGAAAATTTAAAGGGAAAGCCCGGATACCGGTAGGTCCCGACTTCCGGTCCGGTTATGGTCTGAAAAAACTCACGCGAATTTAGCTGAGGGTCCATGTGCGTGTCCCGGTAGTCTTCCACCGGACCGGCCGGCACCCCGTGATCCTGGAGCACGTAGAACAGTTCGAAATTATCCCGCTGCCTGGTGAAAGCCTCGATACGTTCATCGAATTCATCATGGTTTGCCCGGCGGCTTTCTTGAGTGGCGAATTTTTTATCTCCGGTCCAGTCAGGATTTCCCAAGACGTTACACAGTCCCTGCCATTCTTCGTCATTATTTATGGTAATGTTGATCCATCTTTCGCCTCCCTCAATGGCTGTTACCTCGGTCGGTTCAGGGCCTCGGCATGGGTAACAAGCCTGGACAGCGGTTGGATGGCGATTGCCGAGTGTTCTATGGTCTCGCCCGTTCCAGGCCGCGTCCATATATATATCGGCGAAATGGTGCGTCAGGGCCTGCATCTGGGCAAAGTCCATCCATTGCCCTTTCCCGGTCTTCCGGCGCTGGATAAGGCCCATGATGGCCCCGAAGACGGCCATGGGCGGAGAGGCGGAATCCATGTGGTATCGAAAGTTGTTGTGAAACGGGTGCTCGTCATCATCGTAACCTCGCATCCATTCCTCGCCGCTTACGGCCTGGTGCATAGCGCCGGTGCCGACGTAATCCTTGTACGGACCGCTTCGGCCCCAGGCCGGCATGTTGATGCAGATAAGCCGGGGATTGACCGACAAGAGAACATCATGCCCGATCCCAAGATTCTCCATGGCCGTAGCGCTGTTATTCTCGACGAAAATATCACTTACTTTGATAAGCTTCTTGAAGACCTCCTTACCTTCCGGTTTGTCGATATCAATGCAGCAGCTAAGCCTGTTCCACAAAGACCGGTTATGGAAAGCCGTCCTGTTCCAGGGTCTCTCACCCATTTTTCTTTGAGGAAAGTTCATACCGGCTTCCGGTCTGTCGAGTTGAATTTCACGGGGCCACATCAGGAAGCCTCGGGAATGGTCCGGTTGATGGTGCGGGTTATCCAGGTGAATAACCTCCGCTCCCAGAAGACCGAGCAGCCAGGCCGTGGACGGACCGGCCCAGATCACTCCCATATCCACCACCCTGATTCCTTCCAGAGGGAGTCTCTTATTTTCGGCAACTTCCAATCCGCTTTTATCGGTCTTTTTGATATCAGCATCTTTAACGTCAGGCTTGTTCTTGAGCCGGCTGAAAACTTCATCGTTATGCTGGCCGAGGAGAGGGGCCGGTAACCTGGCCTGCCAGGGGCTCGATTCAGCGTGAAGCGGATCGCCCGGATATATCTGTCCGCCGGTCACCGGATGCTCGACCTCGACCCAGAACCCTCGTTCTTTAAATTGAGGATCGGATATGCAGTCCTTCGGAGTGTTGATGGCCGTGCCGAAAAATTTTACCGCCTGGCAGGCCTCCATGATCTCCTGTTTGGTATGGTCGGCGCACCACTCGTACCAGACCGCGTCCACCTCGGGTTTGTAATTGTCTACGTCCAGTACATCATCAGGGTAATTGAATCTTTCAAATTCGGGGAAAATTTTGATAAAACGGTCCCAGTATATCAAGCCTCCGGCCACTCGAACGTAACCGTCCTTGCAGGGATATACACCGGAAGGCGCTATGGTTGCGGCCGCGTCACGCGGATCCACCCGTCCCAGTCCGGCCGTGGTTAAGGCCATGCCCGAATAGGCGAAGGATACCAGGTTTGTTGTTTTATGATTTGTGTCAGCGGCTAAAATCTCCTGCATGGAAAGGTCCAGATATTGCCCGGTTCCCTGGTGTAACCGGTGCCAGTACGCGGCTAGGGTGGCGGCGGCCGCCATGTGGCCGGCCTGGTATTGCAGGCAGTTGCCTCCAAGTTTGAGAGGATGACGCTCCGGGATACCGCTTGAGTACATATCGGCCCCGATTCCGCTGAGTACGAGCTCCGACACCTTGAAATCCCGGTAAGGTCCGGTCTGGCCGAAATTTGAGATACTGGTCATGATCAAGCTGGGATTAATCTTTTTCAGGGCTTCATAATTGAGCCCGAGCCTTTTCATTACACCCGGGCTGAAGCTTTCAACGAGGATGTCGGTATCCCTTACCAACTCTTTAAAGATGTCTTGCCCGGAACCGGTCTTAAGATCCAGTGTTATGCCCTTCTTATTAAGATTCAGATTGGAGAAAAGCAGACTTTTTTCAGGGTGAGGATCATCTCCTAAGAACGGTCCAATCCTTCGAGCCGGGTCTCCGCCGGAGGGCGTTTCTATCTTTATGACCTCGGCGCCGAAATCCGCAAAAAGCTTGGTGCAGAATGGCCCGGCAATAAACCAGGTTAAATCCAGAACCTTGACGTTAGACAGTGTCTGGTCAGTCATCAATTCCCCCTTTTAATGGTCTGTGTCACCGCGCGAATCCCGCAGGGCCTTACAAACTGACCATTTGCCGGGACAACAGATGATAACACCGCTCAGAAAGCACTGATTCCAGCCCCGGGCCATACGTGCGGGGCCGCTTCAATGGTCGGACAGATGAATGGTGAGGTCGACTTTTAAGACGAATGTGCGTTAGTGAAACAGGTTAGCCATGTTGAAGGGCGTTGTCAAATTAATACGGCGCATTTTACTTTATATAAGTAAAATAACGCCTTCGACTCAATTTAAAGCTTTTAGTGTTCTCTCAACGTGCTGAAACCCGGCGTTCAGTTCTAATTTCCAGTAAATAAGGGCCGTCTGAGGCCAGGGCCTCTTCAAGGGCTGGAGTTATGTCAGCCGGGTCTTCGACCAGTTTTCCCGGAACCCCGTGACCGGCGGCGATTTTAACGAAATCCAGCGGCGGGTCGGTCAGGTCCATGGCGGGAAAAAGCTCGGACGATGGATTTTTCAAGCTGCGGCGGTAGCGGTTCATATTATATTTCAAAATTCTGTAACTCTGGTTGCTGAGAATGATATAAATCACGTGGAGGCCGTGATGGGCAGCAGTCCACAGACTTTGAATGGTATACATGGCCGAACCGTCTCCGATCAGGGCGATTACCGGCTGTTCCGGTCTGGCCAGTTTAACTCCCACGGCCCCCGGCATTCCCTGGCCGATACCTCCGCCGTGATTCCCGTACAGGGTCCCCGGCTTGGAAAAAGGCAAGGTCCGTAATAGATCCGCGGACGCGGTGATGGCCTCGTTATATATTACGGCGTCATCCGGAAGGCAGGTCCGCAGATCGGCCATCAGACGGGCCGGTGAGATTGGTTTATTGTCCCACGCGTCCTCGGCCCGGTTTTTCTGGCGCGCCTGTTCCTCCTGCTTCTGCTCAGCCATGGCTGCCCGGCGGACCTCGGCCTTTTCCCTGGCCGTTTGATCCATTATTGACTCAATCGCTTCGAGCAGTTCTTTCAAACCCGATTTTGGGTCCGCCAGTAAACCTACGGCCGGGGAGATGTTTTTGCCTATTTCCCAGGGAGAATCATCCAGCTGAATCAAGGCACAGCCGTCGGGGAGGGCATGGCCAGAAGTGTAAAAGACTTCGTCAAAAAGATTGGCTCCCACGGCCAGCACGGCATCGGCCTGATTGAGAAGCCTTCGTATGACGGAGTATTCTCCTAGCAGTTGGCCTCGAAAATGGGGATGAGAAACCGGAAAGCTCAAGGCCCCCATGAAAAGAGTGTTCCAGACAGGGGCCCCCAATGTTTCGGCTAGTGATACCAGATCTTCCTGAGCCTGGGCGAAGGCCACTCCATCACCGCAGACGATAACCGGGTGTTTAGCCCGAGCCAGAAGATCGGCGGCCGCGGCGACGCCATTCGGATCGGGCCTCGTCCGCCGGTATGAGGCGCTGACTCCAGGCGGCTCGAAATCTGTTTCCTCCTCAAGAACATTGCTCGGTATTGAAATAAATACCGGCCCGCGGGGAGGATCCTGCGCTACTTTAAACGCTCTCGGTAATACGACCGGGATCTCTTCCGCGTGGTGAAGCTGTACCGCCCATTTGGTCAGGGGTCTGGCCATATTGACCAGGTCGTGGGATAGAACAGGTTCGCGAACCAGCATCCTGGTGTCCTGCTGCCCGGCGGTGACCACCAGGGGAACCTTGCCCACGCACGCGTTATAGAGCGCCCCCAGGGCGTTTCCCAGCCCGGGCGCCACATGCAGGTTGACCACGCCGGTCTTCCCCGAGGCATTGCTGTACGAATGAGCCATACCCAAGGCAGCGCCCTCGTGGAGGGCTAGAATATATTGCAGCCGGGGATAATCCACCAGCATGTCCATGAATCCCAGTTCCGTTGTTCCGGGATTGCCAAAAATATATCGAACGCCTTC
>JAZGHI010000032.1:0-6632 GCA_036480955.1 Candidatus Adiutricales bacterium | reverse complement strand
TATTTTAGGCAATTTAATCCTCCAGTCTGGCTTCGGAAAAGGCCTGGTCAAAGGCCTTCTGGTTCCGGCTGGCCATCGCGCCGAATCGTTTGGCCAAAGGTCCGTTGATTGATCCGGAATCTATAAGCCCGGAAGCCTTGATCAAGGCCCCAAGCATTACCGTATTTGTAATCGGGAGTCCCAGGACATCCATGGCGATTTTCGACGCGTCCACCAGAGCCAATTTTTGAGTGAATCCATACTCATCCCTGATACTGGCCGCATCGCGATTGGTGTTGATAACCAGGAGACCGTCGTCTTTTAATCCATCATCTACCGCCAAAATGTTCATGACCGTGGGGTCTAATACCACTACGATATCCGGTTCATAAATCTGCTCCCTCAGACGAATCTGCCGCTCGTCTACCCTCAGGAAAGCCGTTACGGGCGCACCCCGGCGCTCAGGTCCAAAAAGGGGAAAAGCTTGAGCGTACCTGCCTTCTTCGATAGCCGCCAGGGCCACCAATTCGGCTGAAGTTACCGCTCCCTGTCCTCCCCGGCCGTGAAATCTTACTTCGATCATCTCTTACTCCTCGAGTGCAAGGCTTTAGCACAATTTTTGAGACTTATCTTTTTTATCACTACCCCGTCAAGTAGAATTATCATATCAAGTCCTTTCTCGTGCAATAGGCTAGTTTCAGATCAGGGTCCGATTCTTTTCAAGCTGGCTTTCCATGGGCAGGGCAACGAGGCCCGTCCGAGCGATCTCTTTAACCTTGAACCCTTGAAGCGCGGCCATGATTGTATTGATCTTATTGGAATTACCCACGAATTCCAGGGTCATGGTTTTTTCGGCAATATCCACCACAGTCGCGCCGAAAGTATTGGCCGTATGGATGACTTCCTGCCTTTTCTCCAAAGGTGAGAGAATAGTAAGAAGAACCAGTTCCCGGGTTATGGATTCCGCGTATTTCAAATCCTGGACTTTTATCACGTCGATGAGCTTTCGGAGTTGTTTTGTCACCTGCTCCAGTATGATCTCATCCCCGGATACGACGATGGTAATCCTGGTCACGTCCGGATTTTCGGTCTCACCCGCGGCAATACTCTCTATGTTGTAGGCTCTCCGGGTAAACATCCCCGCCACATGGGAAAGGACTCCGGGATGATTGCGTACCAGAATGGAGATTATTTTGCGCATTATTCTTCTCCTTCTCCAATGAAGTCCGTTTGTCCCCCCCCAGGCGGGATCATAGGTAGGACATTCTCTTCCGGCGCGATACGGAAATCGACCAGCATGGGTCCGTCTGAATTGAGGGCCTTATCAAGGGCTGATTTTACCTCACCCGGCTCGGTTACTCTCATGGCCGGCACCTCATATCCAGCGGCAATCTGGCAGAAATCCGGATTAAACTCGAAATGAGTGGCCGAGTACCGCCGATTGTAGAAAATCTCCTGCCACTGTCGAACCATGCCCAGATATCCGTTGTTCAGGATAAATATTTTAACCGGTACGTTGTACGTCCTAATAGTTGCCAGTTCCTGGATGCACATCTGGAAACTGCCGTCACCGCACAAGGCCACCACGGTCTGATCCGGTTGGCTGATCTGGGCCCCGATCGAGGCCGGGAATCCGTAACCCATGGTCCCCGCGCCGCCGGAACTTATAAACCTCCGTGGTTCAGTAGTCTGGTAATAAAGAGCGGCCCACATTTGGTGCTGGCCCACACTCGTGGTTATGATTACCTCACCCTTGGTCATATCGCTCAAGGTCTGGATAATGTACTGCGGCTTAAGGGTTCCATCATCGGTGTAAGTTAAAGGATGATCTTCTTTCAGTCTGGCTATCCGGTCCAGCCATCTCTTTCTGCTCCGTGTTTTGATCTTCTGGTTGAGCATAGACAGGATAATCTTTAAATCTCCGACAATGGGGATGTCCACCGCCATGCGCTTCCCTATCTCCGCAGGATCAATATCAACGTGGGCGATTTTGGCCAACGGCGCGAATTTCTGGACGTTCCCGACCACCCGATCATCAAACCGAACCCCCAAGGCTATAATCAAGTCGGATTCATAGATGGCGTAATTGGCGTATTTGGTGCCGTGCATCCCTAACATGCCTAGAGCTAGTTCGTCCCTCTCGGGGAAGATGCCTTTGCCCATTAGAGTGTTTGTGATCGGTATCCTGGTCTGCTTAACAAACTTCTTTAGCTCAGCACTGGCTCCGGAACTGACAACTCCACCACCGGCATAAATTATCGGCCGCCGTGCGGTTCGAATGGCCTGAAGAAGAGTCTCGATCTGCCGGGGATGTCCCTTAGCCTGGACGGCATATCCTGGGAGCTTGATTGGCCCGATTTTTTTCAATCTGACCTTGGTAGTCTGAATATCGCCTGGAATATCTATTAATACCGGGCCGGGACGGCCGGTCTGCGCAATGTAAAAAGCTTCTTTTATTATTCCCTGGAGCTGGTTTACGTCTTTTACCAGATAATTATATTTGGTAATGGGGATGGTGATCCCGTAAATATCGGCTTCCTGGAAACTGTCATTCCCAATCATGGGAACATTAACCTGTCCGGTTATGGCCACGATGGGGATTGAATCCATATGGGCCGTGGACAAACCGGTCACGAGGTTAGTCGCCCCGGGACCGGATGTAGCCAGACAGACCCCGACTTTGCCCGAGGCACGGGCGTATCCGTCCGCGGCATGGGCCGCTCCCTGTTCGTGCCGGGTTAGAAAGTGTTTGATTTCCCCATCGTAAAGAACATCATATATCGGGATAACTTTACCCCCCGGAAAACCGAAAATGTGCTCCACCCCAGCGTCTATCAGACTCTGAACGATTAATTCAGCCCCTGTTATCATCTTTGTGGTCATGTTCAGGCCTCCCGCCTGTTTTCCACCGCCCTTTTTAAGGTGGCCTGGTCTACGTATTCCAGGTCCGCCCCAAGGGGAACTCCCTGGGCGACACGAGTAACCCGTACTCCTCTATCTTTTAATAATTCGGCCAGGTAATTGGCCGTGGCCTCGCTATCCGCGCTAGACCCGGTGGCTAAAAGTACTTCGTGAGCCTCATGCCGATCTATACGGCCTAAAAGCTCATCAATACGGAGATCCTCCGGTCCGATACCGTTTAACGGCGAAAGAACCCCTCCCAGAATATGGTACCGCCCTTTGAAGGCCCCGGTAGATTCCACGGCCATCAGGTCGGCCGGCCCCTCGACAACGCATAAGGCGCCGGTATTCCGGCTCTCGTCCCGGCAAAGACGGCAAGGGTCCTGTTCGGTGAAATTGTGGCAGACCGAACAGAAATTAATTTTCTCCTTGACCTCCACGATACTCCTGGCCAGGGCGTGTACCTTTTCTTCCGGTTGCCGGAGGAGGAACAGACCAAGCCGGGTAGCGGTTTTTCGGCCGATACCGGGTAATTTGCTCAAATTTTCAATCAGGCTCACTAGAGCCGGAGGATCGTATCCCATGTTCACTCCCCAAAACAGAATTAAAAGACGCTTCCTATATCCTACGTCAAACCAGGTATATTCATGCCACCTGTAATTTTTTTCATTTCCTCGGCCATCATCTGCTGTGACTTCTTTAAGGCGTCGTTGACCGCTGCCAGGATCAAGTCTTCCAGCATTTCCACATCATCAGGGTCCACAACCTCTTTCTCCACCTTTATGGATACGATTTCCTGACGCCCGTTAGCTATCACGGTCACCATACCCCCACCGGCTGAGGCCTCGATGGTCTTTTCGGCCATCTCTTCCTGTACCTTCAAAATGCGGTCTTGCATTTTCTGTGCTTGCTTCATCAGGCCGCCCATACCGCCCAAGATACCTTTAGCCATGTCTGCCCCCTTTTAATTTAGTTTCCGGGATTATGTCCACCACTTCTCCACCTAAAAACTTCAGTGCCGATTTGACCAATGGATGATCTAAAGCCTTTTCTTCAAGAGAGTCTTGGGATTCGGCCTCGCCGGCTGGTTCCTCAGTTAGGAAGTGATCGTCTGTTTCCTGCTTAAGCTCCAATTTTAATCGCGGGATTACCCCCAAATAATTGTGCAGAAGCTTATTTAGCTTCTCTTTATCAATCAGTTTAAAGGGTCCTTCATCCAAAAACTCGAGCTGAACCTCTTCAAGGGTAAACTTTATGACCCGCACTTTTTCCAATATAGAGGAAATAAGGTGATTATTGTCTTCCTTAATCGAGGCCAAAAATCCACCCCATCCCCCGGCCTTGACCTCTAAAGCCCTTTTCAGAGGGGAAGGCGCCTGTTCCGATACAGGCGCGGCCTCGGAGTTCAAATCATTGCCGGCCGGTGAAAAAGCCGCGCCTGGAGTATTCTGACTCGCGCTTGATGGCGGCCCGGAAGAGCTTCCCGATGGATCCTCAATACCCGGCTCCAAAGAACCGAGCAACCCTTCCAGCCGGGCCGTCAATTCGGCAATAGGCTGAACCGGTTCGGCCTGGGCGAGACGCACGATCAGTGTTTCAAGGGCCAACCGCGGATGAGCCGATCGGCGAAAATTATCCACACTCGCGAGCAGGGCATTGAAAAAGAAGTTGAGGGTCTCCAGACTGGAACCGGCTGATGTGGACTTGATCTCCTCTAATTCCACGTCGAGTAAATCCAATATTCTTTCGGGATCAGGCGCAACTTTTGCCACCACCAGAGATCGAAAATAATTCAGCAGTTGGGCCGTAAATTCCTTGGTGTCGTACCCGTAGCTGTAAATCTTGTCTAATAGGTCCAAGGCTTTCCCCGCGTCTCCGGCTAAAAGCGCCCGGGCCGTATCCGTGATCAGGGTCCGGTCGATCAATCCCAGGGCCTCGGTTACGCTCTCATCGCTTACCTTCGTACCGGAAAAAGCAATCACCTGGTCAAAAAGGCTCTGGGCGTCCCGCAAGCTTCCCTCGGATTCCCTGGCGATCAGCCGGAGAGAAGAGGGGCTGATGAGAATGTCTTCCTTTTGAGCCAGGTCCTGTAGGTTGCCGACGATATCCTCTAAGGCAATGCGCTTAAAGTCATAACGCTGGCATCGGGAGAGTATGGTTGCCGGAACCCGGTGTGGTTCGGTAGTGGCGAAAATGAAGATCACGTGAGCCGGAGGTTCCTCCAACGTTTTTAGCAGGGCATTGAAGGCATACTGGGTCAGCATATGAACCTCATCAATAATGTAGACCTTAAAAGCCCCCTTGCTGGGAAGATACTTAACGGTCTCACGCAGTTCTCTTATCTCTTCAATACCCCGGTTGGACGCCCCGTCTATCTCGAACACGTCCAGGGCCTGGCCGGAGCTGATCTCGACGCAAAAATCACACTTTGTGCAGGGCCGGTCCTCGATCTCGGCCTGGCAATTTACGGCCATGGCCAGGATACGGGCCACCGAAGTCTTTCCCACACCCCTGGCCCCGGAAAACAAATAAGCGTGGGCTACACGGCCGGCCTTCAGGGCGTTTGTCAGCGTCCGGGTCACGTGATTCTGACCAACCACGTCAGAAAAGACGAGTGGTCTATATTTTCGGGCTAAAACAAGATAAGACATGTTGTTCGTGGCAAGGAAATTTTTTTGATCCGGCCACACATCCTTTAAAATGGCGACGACCGACGGTACGGCCCACAGTCGGTCGCAGAACTAATCTTTTTCATCAGGCGAATAAAAAATACCTAAAAACAATTCAACTGGCGGAGAGAGAGGGATTCGAACCCTCGGTACACCTTTTGAGCGTACACACGATTTCCAATCGTGCTCCTTCAACCAGCTCGGACATCTCTCCGTTAAGGTTACATCCATCAGGTACCAGGGATTTCAAAAAAATTCAATCCACGGCCGGGATATTTTTAGTGGCGGAGAGGGTGGGATTCGAACCCACGTGCCCGGCTCTTCACCGGACAAGACGATTTCGAGTCGCCCCCGTTACGACCACTTCGGTACCTCTCCTCCTTTTAAAGAAGTCTTTCAACAAGGACGCGCTTTCCTCAGCCAATACCCCGCTTTCTATTTTTATTCGATGGTTGAGTTTTTTCAGCCCAGTAAAATCGATTAGAGAGCCTAGCGCGCCCGTTTTCGACTCCCTGGCCCCGAATACTAGCCGGTTCAATCGGGCGTGGACCATGGCCATGAAACACATGGGGCAGGGTTCTAATGTCGAGAAGAGGGTCGTACCGTCGAGACGATAATTATTCATCCGCGCCCCGGCCTTTCTCAAGGCCAGAATCTCGGCATGGGCCGAGGGATCATTCATAGCGATACAGGCGTTACCGGCCCGAGCAATAATTTTTCCGTTTGCGGATACGACCACGGCCCCAGCCGGCACTTCTCCTCCGGCCCCGGCTTTCCGAGCCTCATCCAAGGCCAATCGCATCAATTCTTCGTCTTCTGTCACCTAAGGCTTCCGCTCTTAGTCACTAGAAGATCAAAATTATCAAAAAAGGCTTAAAGTGTCAATATGTTGGAGGGATTTACCTGAAAAATACGTATTGGAGTTCTCAGGTGGAGAGTTGGAATGGTTAATTAGGGCCCGTCCGGAAATGGTTATTTTCCCCAATCTCTTTGTTGGACGAAAAAAATTATCCTCGGAATATCAAATATATGCCTGCGGCAATTTTTTTCGTCCGCCTCGATCTTGAAAAAAATTCCTCATTT
>JAZGHI010000031.1:0-4639 GCA_036480955.1 Candidatus Adiutricales bacterium | reverse complement strand
TCAGCGGCGCATACCCCGAATTTTCGACCGGCTAAAAAATTTTAATAAAAAAAAAAACTTAAAAAAAGAGCTGGAAAAAAACTTAAAAAATAACCCGGTGCGATTTATCCTGTCTTTACTCCCCTTTTACCCCTGTCTCATGCACAAATTATCCTATTTCACGCCCTTGACCTCTTCTTTGCTCGTGCCTTACACTGGCCCCTGAACATATTCGTGGAAGGAAAAAAGGAGGTAAGCATGGGTAGACCAATGAAGTTGTTGAGGGTGGAAGAAACAGCGATCCGGCTAAATATGTCGCCTCGAACGTTTCATATAGGGACCGTCCCGAATGGCTGGCTTCGAGTAAGGGACGCGGCCAAGTATACCTGTGTTTCTGCTGTCAATCATTCTGGTAAGGGTGCAGAGTAAGAACCGGGATCAGCGCGTTTTTCACCACGTAGTTAGCCACGCTTCCGAAAATAATTCTGCCAATACCTTTCCGGCCGTGAGTCCCCATGATGATAAGGTCTATCTTTTTCTCAGCGGCGTATTTCAGTATCTCCTCGCCGGGATGACCGGGAACGACTTTGGCTTCCAAAGAGCGGTCCTTAAAATTCGTTTCTAAAAAACTCTGGATCTTATTTTCCGCTCCTTTGATTATCTCCGCCTCGAAGTTGCTCATAAAAGTATACGCCATCTCGATACTGGAATAATAATCTGAAACGTGGGCCACGAAAAGTGGGTAGATGTCCGCGTCAAACTTGTCGGCCATCTCCTTGACATAGGCCGCGATTCTGAATGATGCGTCTGACAAATCGACCGGAAACAGGATTCTGTTCACTAGGGGCATAAGCGCTCCTTTCTTTCCTTCAGGTTTTGTCGTCACGCGATATTTTTTCTTGGATTTCCTTAATCTTCCAGTCTGGCCTCGCCTACATGCGAGAGCGCGGTGCGTGTCATAATGGGTCCGATAATTTCAAAAAATATGGTTGAGGCAATAACAACGGGCATAATAGTTACCCCGAGGTCCGGTCTTCGCTGGGTTACCAGAAGGGCCATGCCCAGGGCCACACCGGCTTGAGGCATCAGGGCCAAACCCATCCAGCGGGTAAACTTCGATTCAGCCTTACTCAAGACGCCTCCCAGCATACTGCCGGTCAAACGTCCCAAGATCCTTAAAAGAATGTAGGCCCCCCAGGTCAAGCCGATCTTTGAAAATTCCCGGGTGCGCAGAGAAGCCCCGCTGAACATGAAGAACAGAACCATGAATGGCCACTCTATGTCTTCAATGGCGTGAAAAGGGCGCATATGGTGGCGGGCAAGATTGGCTACAACACTTCCCAGACACATGGAGGCCAGGAGGAACGATACTTCCAGCCACATGGCCAGCCCGCCGCACAGCAGAACCAGACCCAAGGCCTCGACCAGTGTCGGTTCTCCCGGTTTTACCCGGCCGGTCAGGTAGGCCATGGGAATACCCAGGGCGATGCCGACCAGAACCGATCCACCCAATTCCCACGCGCCCTTGAGCAAAGGAACCAGGCTCTCGCCTTGACCGCTCACGATTTGAACCGAGGTCAGCATGAGGCTGAATACTATTAATCCCCAGGCGTCGTCCAGGGCCACAATTCCCAATAACGTGGTGGAAAAAGGACCTTCAGCTTTCATTTCGTGGACGACGTCCGAGGTGGCCGCCGGGGCCGTGGCCGTGGCTATCCCCGCCAAAAGTAGAGCTATCTCGGTTTGTACTCCAACCAGCATAAGGCCGATCAGCGCCAACAGGGTCGTGGCGAAAACCTCGGCCAGGGAGAACCAGAACACCAACTTGCCGAATTGCCTCATGTTGGTGAGGGTCATTTTTTCGCCCAGGAGGAACCCTACCATGACCAGGGCCATGTTGGTGATTATAGGGAACCAGGGCTGTTCTTCCGGCATCAGGAACTTAAGACCGGAAGGGCCGATAACGAATCCGAATATCAGCAATAAGGTCACTCGCGGCAGACGGGTGCGCCTTCCGAGCAGATCGGTGGCCAGCCCGAGAAGGAAGAGGACACCGAGGATGACCATGGTTTCAGCCGGTTCGGTCATTTGCCTTCAGGGATCGCGGTCAGGATTCTTGTCTGGGTCGAGACAACCTGTAAAATGTTCTTGTTGTGCGATATCTCGAATTTAAGCATGAGTGTAACCATCTTTAAAGTATATACGTTTTTTCATAACTTAGAAAGTAAAACGCCGGTTGAACACCGGTTGAACGCCGGCGGCGCCAGGTTCCGGGAGCAATTGAAAAAAATATTTAATGGGGTTCGGTTATAGAAGGTCTTCTACCTGAAGACAGCGAAGGGTGTAGGCTTCGGAAAGAGCCTTGGTCAGGATTACATTGAGCGGCCGGTCCGTATCGGCCAGAACATGGATTTTCGGCGGCAGGTTAACCATGGGCTGAAAATCCTTTAAAATCTCCTGATAGTTATCCAGCCTGGCGTCGGAAAGTATATCTAGCTCCTCATCCCGGCTTTTCAGCCTGGCCCTTGCGGTTTCCTCACGGCAGACACACTCCACAAATATGATGTTGCTGTCCCTGTCCCCGGCCAATCCGCGGGCGTCATCCCTCCATTTCTCGAGGGAAAACATAGCGTCCAGAATCACGGACTTACCCGCACTTAACGTGTCCTGAGCCCGGGCTAATAAATGGCCGTACACATGTTGACGCCTTTCCAGGCTGTAAAGCGCTTCCCCGGAAGATGGGGCGGGCCCCTTTTTAAACGTATCATCCTCCTTTCGGATCTGATCCGACGTGAAGACTGGAATCGAGAATGCTTTGGCTATTTCTTTAGAGAGAGAGGACTTTCCGGTGGCCGGCTGGCCGCATACGATCCACAGGGTCGGCCGGCCGAACCGGAGACAGTATCGATAGGTCTGGTTTAAAAAGAGCCGGGCTTCCGCCCGTAAGGCTCTTTTATCCTCTGCGATCGCCTCAGAAAATCGGAAGCAGGTAACCTTCAGTCTGACCATGGACCGGTAGGCCGCGTAAAAATCCAGCAACTGATAGAGTTCCCAATCCTCGGTCAGATTCACGAACTCGGTTAAGAACGTTCGGCCCCACTCACCGAAGCCAAGATGTTCCAGGTCCATATATAAGAAAGCCAGGTCCAGGGCGGTGTCCCCAAACCGGAACCGGTCATTGAATTCTATGCAGTCGATTATATGTAATCCCTGGTGGAAATAGACGTGTTCCGACCTTAGATCGCCGTGTCCGTCGCTGATGCGGTTCGTTTCGATACGGCCTTCGAATAGATTTTTATTAAGATGCAGAAAAGCCCGGGTGATCTCGCGGATGAAGTCCCACCGCTCCTTATCCAGTATTTCTCCGGTATAGGCGGCCAGTTGCTGGAAATTTTCCTCCACATTGGCCCGGATAACCTCAGGCTTTCCGAAATGGTCAATCCCGGGATTTTTTTCGCTTGATTTATAAAACGCGTCCAATTTACGGCTTAAGGCCTGGATTTGTACAAAGGTGATTTTATTGGCTTTAAGAAGCGCCTCCAGGCTGGCCTCATCGGGCAGCTGCAGCATCTTGACCGCGTAATCCACCAGCCGGCTGGTTTCCCGCAGCGAGAACCGGCCGTTCCCGTCCCTATAAATTCCAACGGTCCCCTGATAGATCCCCTGGCTGAGTCTTTGGTTCAATTTTACTTCGAGTTCACAAAAGCGGCGCCGATTCTCGAGGCTCTGATAATTCAAGAAACCCAAATCCACGGGTTTTTTGAGCTTGTAGACCCATTTTCCGGTTAGAAAGACCGAGGAGGCGTGAGTCTCCCTGAAAGTAAGGTTCGAAACCGGATGAGGATAAAAATCCGGATTTTTCATGGCTCGGCAGATGGCCCTATGCTGGTTCATCTGTTCCATAATGACCAACCAATTGGATATATTTAATTGTCAGTTATAAAATAACACCAAGATGTCTTCAATGCTCACCTAACACTGGCAATTCTTTATGTTGCGTTAGGTCAAGAAGAGGATGCTAGGGCTGAAGCAGCAGAAATCCTGAAGCTTGTTCCCAATTTCTCCGTAGATGTATGGGGAATAGTGGGTTTACGTGTACTTGCTTTCGATCTCCTTGATTGTGTTCTGCATTATTTCATCGCAGGGCTGAACGATGAACGATTGTGGATCATACTTGGCTTTCCATTCATCGCGGAACTTGGCGAAGGTCTTGTCTTCCACGCGCATCTTGTCCACTTTTCGTTCATCTTCGTCGTTGTTGAAGTCAATAACTAACACTCTTCCCCCAACAGGATCACGCTGAGCGAAATACCTGTGCGATGGAGCAGACTCTCCCAGAGTGAAAATCACATACTCCACCCACTTCATGAAGAATTCATCGTGCTCCTCTAACTTGCTGGGGTCTTTCACAACCCAAGTCTCAAAGGTGACACCCAAATCGTAAACACCTGTTAAACCATTTTTGCTAAAACTACCTTTCTTAGGCATACTCTCTCCTTTCGCGTTAATTATTTAAGCTCGAATTATGCGGCAAGGGGCGCGATTTCAGTATTTCAAAGCCTCTGGCCCAGCCTTTCGCCTGTTGATCAGGGTTTGATCCGGGCCGTGGGGCTTCCTACCATTAGGCGAATCTTTGACCCCCTTTCACTAGCCTATAACG
>JAZGHI010000030.1:0-3039 GCA_036480955.1 Candidatus Adiutricales bacterium | reverse complement strand
CCTGGCCAATACCACCGAGGTCCCATTGGCTAGCCAGGCGGATACCCCCGCGCGCGCTGAAAATGAGGTCAAAGAGTATATCGCCCTAAAAAATAAGTATCCCAAACCCTTCCTGGTGGTGCTGGGTGAGAAAAGTCTCGGGATCGAGGATTATGACCACTGGCGATGGAGGCTGACGGGTCAAATGAGAACCGAATTGATCGCGGCCGGAATACCCGTCTATCCATCGGTAAAACGGGCGGCCAGGGCCGCCAGAAAACTGATAGACTACTACCAAAGAAAGGGATAGATTCAATTATCTTAGGAGAGCGTACAAGAAAATAAAGATTCTCCGTACAAACCCGGATTCAAACCCTTAAAATAGGGTTCTTCTCCAATTTAATTGGAGAACAGGGTTCGAGGATTCAAGGGGTCAAGGGTCCAAGCGTTTGTACACCAACGATTTTATCAGCGCTTTGAGCACCCTTCAACGCTTCCTTTAGCTTAATCAAGAGCCGAAATAAGCGCATAGACCTCATCCTGGCGGTCCTTCATCTCCTGCAGATACGCCTTGAATTTTGCGATCGAATAGCCGGTTCGTCTGAGCAATTCCAGGCTGGGAGGATTGAAATACTGACTGCCGCTTTTTCCTATCGGGATGTACTTAGCCGCAAAATCGGCGAAATTGACACAGGCGGTCAATCGCAGATCGTCCTCGGATACAAGCAGTTGGTGGTGATTCTCGATGGCTCCCACCAAAACTTCCGGGATATTCCAATGCCTCAGGAGGAGGCTGGCTACAAAAGCGTGGCTTACCCCGAGCTGGGACATCTCGGCCTCAAAAAAATCAATTTTTTCATCCGCCGCCTTTTTCAGCACCTGTTTGAACTCTTCCTCGAAATAGATCAGCATCACCAGTTTACCGATATCGTGAAGAATACCGGCGGTAAAGGCGTCTCCCGGATCGATTGAACCCCACTGCCTGGCTAAAATTTCCGAAAACGCGCCCACGGCAATGGTATGGGCCCAGAATAAGCCTAACTCAAACCCTTCGCAGCGGCTTGTGGGTGAAAAATGTTGAATGAACGAGACGCTCACGGCCAGGGCCTGGATCATATCAAATCCCAGGGTAACCACGGCCCGGCCGATGGTGGTAACTTTTTCCCGCGGGCTGTAATAAGCCGAGTTGGCCACCTTGAGAATTCTAGTGGTCAGGACCTGGTCCTGATTTAAAACCTCGATAATATCATTTATAGAGGTCTCATCCGAGGCGCTCAGATGCATGATCCGGCTTAACACAAGCGGAATAGTGGGGAGGTCTTGATCTATCCTGGATAAGGTAGAAATAACCCTTTCCTCCATGGTAGGAGCGCTTTTTATTTCTTCATCGCCAGGCATGTTCAATTCCACTTCGTGACTGATAGACCATGGACCATATCAGAGTTTCTATCAAATAAGCACATGATCGTCAATTATGTCCTCAAACACCTTCTGGAATATGAGCTTTTTTTGGTAAAACAGCGCTGTGTCCCAGGGCGGCATGTAATCCTGGTCAAGATGTTGGGGGTCAATGTAAACGCCTGAGCGCGACTCGATGAGAAGGGCTTCCACTCCTTTTTTCTGGCTGTAGTGCCGGGTCACGTACCCGCCCTTGTAGGGATTGTTTCTCGCCACTCTGAGACCAGCCTGCTCAAAGCTGTTTACCACCATATCCGTGAATTCCGTTGAACAGGAGGTTCCATCCGCGTCCCCGACACAGATATCGGAATCCGTGCCGCCGATATAGCTGTGAAGGCTGAGAAGAAAAAGCTTTCCGTGCTTAGCCACCATCTCGTCAACGAGATTGTTCAGTTTTTCATGATATGGCGTGTGATACTTCTGGATGCGCTTCTCTATCTCGGCTCGAGTGGGTTCCTTTTTATAGATAGGGAAGTATCTGTCTTCAGGCAGGCCCGGAGGTTTCTCAGAACAAATTACTGAGGTAAAAAACGGGCCGTATAAAGGCTCTTTTATCTCGCGGTTCAGATCGACCACAAACCGATAGATGTTGGCTACAAGGGAGGTTACGCCCAGTTCAAGCAGGAAATCGTACAGCTTATCCAGATGCCAGTCGGTCATGATACGGGATTTTAACTGCTGGTCGCTGAACTGCTCGCCCACCTCATCCGGCACATAGGTCCCGCTGTGCAGGATATTGGCCAGTACCGGGACCGGGGCGGTTTCCGGTTCCCTGATGTAATATAATTCCAATGGATTTCTCCCTCATCCGATTATCAGTGAATAGATGCTTACACGCCGGACCCAAAAGGTCAACCATCTTTTCCTTCATTTTCCGTAGAGCGTTCCTGAAAACGTTCTTGACAATATGTTTACATCGGATACCGCGATTTTGAGTAATCAACACCCCGCCCTGTCATTGCGAGCCCGAGAAAGATCCGTGATTGCTCGAACATTCGAAGGGCGAATACGAGATTCGACCCTATTTATCATCGTTCAACCGGGTCCAGGCAACTTATTGAAATACAGACGTTGCGTCTTTCTCTGCCGCCATGGGCGGTCGGAACCCGCACCGAGCTGCAGATTGAAAACCTGCAGGACGACCGCGCGCAGGGAAATTAATGGAGCACAGTCGCCACTCCTTTACCCGCCGCCGTGGGCGGGCGACCCTGCGATTGAAAGCGATGATCACCAGAAATGAGGTACCCGATTGTCAGCGATCTTATTTATACAAAAAGTGTAGGGTTGTCGTTGGTTGCCCGGAGGTTAAATGGATTTATTTAGGATGAAAGGAACCGTCTAGTCGAATCTCTTGTCCTGACGGACTCCATCACGCGAGATGTCCGGGTTCCATTTTTATAACGGTTTACTTTTTAAAAAAAATTGGAACCTCACCGAACTCAACGGAATTATAGTATTACAAAATTAAACAAAATATGATAAACATGAGACATCTATCAAAAAACTTTGGGTTGGGCTGAAGTCTCCTTTTCGATAGGTAAAGGTGTGGTTTCTTAAGTATCGGTAGAGGAATCTCCTGTCCAGGCCTAACTAGACGTCTAG
>JAZGHI010000029.1:0-5880 GCA_036480955.1 Candidatus Adiutricales bacterium | reverse complement strand
GCCAGGAAATCCGCAAAGTGTCCCTTCATCCTCAGCGGCCCCTCATCCGGCAGCCCGGCACCCGGGCGGGGTGTAATTGCGCCGAGTCCTCCGGCATGGAAGGCGGTCAGGTCGCTCCCCTTATATTCACTATAAGGCCCGGTCTGTCCGAAAGGGGTAATGGAGGTCATTATCAAGCGGGGATTGAGACCCTTTAGCGTTTTATAGTCCAATCCCAGCCTCCGCATTTCTTGGGGTAGGTTATTTTCAACCAGGATGTCGGCCTCCCTTATCAAATCCTCAAATATCAAACGGCCAGCTGATGTCTCCAGGTTTAAACTAATCCCCAGCTTATCAGTGTTTAGATAAAGAAACAGGCCGCTACCTTCAAGATGAGGCTTGTCTTTAAGGAATGGCCCCCTCCTTCGGGCGTCATCTCCCATCACTGGTTTCTCCACTTTGATAACCTCCGCCCCGAGCGAGGCCAGCATTTTGGCGCAAAAGGGGGCCGAGACCATATTTCCAAATTCAACTACTTTTAAGTCGGAAAGAGCTCCGGCGGCCATATCATTTCTCCATGCTTATAAAGCGTTTGTTTTTACAAACGCTTGAACGTGTGATTGTTTACTTAGAGCGTTTCCATTCAGGAAACGCACAAACAAGTGATTGTTTACTTCGTAAACAATTTGTTAAGCCAATCACCAGACCCATTTATTTGGCCTGGATGAGTACCATCTAATTTGCGTCCAAAGACTCTTTCCCGGTTAAAGTAATGGCCAAAAATATGTTCCCATTCGTGTTTGGGAGGAATAAACCGAAGTTACAAGGCAACTGAGGCCTAATCCTTATTATTGGAAGTCTTCCTTGTCCAAAATCAGTATTTTGTGAATGAAGGAATTTAAGTAAAGGATCCTCCAACAGTTGTGATAGAATGATTTTACCACAAACAGAGAGGACGTGATAACCCTAGAATATTAGAGGGAGATTGGCCTTCCGCACACACAGTAAAAGTCCGCCTGACGGAAACCAATCAATCGAACCAATCAGTTTGACATTTTAGGCCCATCTGGTCTGCGTTGATGGGTGCATGTGGCTTCAGCCTTCCTGCTACGCCGCCACTACCAGGCTGTGTTTGACCATGGCTGACGGGTGGATATCTATTTTACAGCGAGAGATTCAATGGATTACTATGACCTGTAGTGAAAAAACTATCCATTTTAGGCTGAGATTGGCGAGAAATAGCCTTTTGGCAAGGAGCTGCAAGCCTTTCGACTTGGCTCAATGCTTACATTTCAGGCAAAGAGTGGTGCCACAAGGTTTGAAAAAAAAGAAATCGCGGATGATACTGCATAATTCCGGATGTATAAACCGTGGTCATTAAATAAGCCCTTCGACCAGGCCGAGTTCTGGTGGGCGTTCCCGTATAGACTTTCATGGCTGAAGTCAAGTTCGGGGCCGGGCGGCCGATCGCCAGTTGTCAATGAGGCTTGTTAGTAGCAATTGAAATGTCCGGTTTATTTTGACAAGTGAAGTGTCCGGTTTTTAGCTGTCGGATTCATGTGTTAAATTTTTTAACCATAAAAGGGAAACCGTTAAAAAAAATTGTCAGTATAATTGGATTTCAATTTGACGGCCTTGATGCTGACCGTCTTGTTTTTGTTAATAAATAAGGGATATTAACTAGTTATGGACCGAGTTGCGAAAAAAAGGCATGTTTCTTGCTCAAAAGTAGAATCGGTCCATGGTCAATCGGCCGGTTTTATGAAAAATTAAAAAAGGAAGGTGTGACATGACTATCATGCTGAAGGAAGTCGACCGGGTCGAGATCTTGACCCTACAGGACAACTACATAGACTTGCTGGTTCGCGACAACAACGAGGTGATACAACGGGCCATGATTGTTAAGGGCACTGAGATAAGAAACAGTGTTTTGGCCGAGCATGGCTTTTCGGCCCTGGTGACCACGACCGTGGACGACAGATCCCGAAGCCTGCTCTTTGATTTCGGCTTTTCCCCTCACGGTGCGGCCTCAAACGCCCAAACCCTCGAGGCGGGCGTCGGCCGAGTGGAAGTGCTGGCCCTGTCTCACGGCCACATGGACCACGTCGGCGGCCTGAATGAGTTGGCCGCTCTGGTCGAGCGGTCCGGCATCGAGATGATCGTCCATCCCGAGGCCTTCCGTAATCCGAGGTACTTTAAGATCGGTGATGACCTGAAGATTGTTTTCCCGCCTTTCACCCGTGAAAAAGCGGAATCCGCCGGAGTTCGCGTGGTTGAGACTTCGGGTCCTTACCCGCTGTTGGACAACGGGGTGCTGTTTCTGGGTGAGATCAAACGGTCTACAGACTTTGAAAAAGGCGCGCCGTCCTTATGGTATGGAGAAGGCGACCAGGCGCGGCAGGACACTTTTGAGGACGATACTGGCCTGGCCTTTCTGGTCAAGGGCCGGGGGCTGGTGGTACTGACCGGGTGCGCTCACGCCGGGATAATCAATACGGTCTATCACGCCCGAGAGATAGCGGGTATGGACAAAGTTCTGGCGGTTATGGGCGGGTTCCATCTGTCCGGCCCGGATCAGAAGCCGGTTATCAAGCCGACCATCGAAAGGCTCAAGGAACTCGCGCCTGATTATATAATTCCGACCCACTGCACCGGACGGGAGGCCATCGGCATGATCGAGGAAGAATTGCCGGACTCTTTTATCCTGAATATGTCGGGAACAAAACTGACCTTTTCGGGGCTGGTGTAACTCACAACCCCAAACGCGAGAGGATCCGGACCATGGGGCCGCGGTAAAAGTCGATGGCGTTTTGCGGGCAGACATCCTGGCGGCAATCACAGCGGATACAAAGGTCGTAATAAAATGCGAGTTTGGTATCGAAAAGCTCCACGGCCGCGGCCGGACAGATTTCGACGCATTTTTTGCACCGGGTGCAGTCTTTTTCCTTTTGGATCGGCTTGGAAGCCAGGTGCCGCTTGATCAGGGGTAATTATTTGAAGTTCCGAGAAGCTTCCTATATCTACGGTAGTATTTAACGGTGGTTGACAGAGCCCGACTTTCTTCGGATGCACGTATTCTTGATTTTTTGATTTACATCAGTGACCGCTATATATAGTACCCAGTCTCTATCTCAATTTTCCTTGAGATCCCATTCAATTTGACATCCCCGACCCATTTGGCTATTCTTCTCTAGCGTTTCAAGTACAATTTTAATTCAACTTTAGTTCTGTTTGGGTCTAAATGGGGTCCTGCGGAAAATTAGCGGTAATCCTCGCCACTCCGAGGAGTAGAAAATCGTGAATAAAATTCATCGGGAATACGAAACGGTGACAAATGCCAAACCTAGGAACAATGGAAAATTAGCCCACCTTTTTCATGACCTGTTATATATCGCGAAATACACTGCTGTTGTCTATATTTTCGCCGCTGTTCTTACAGCCATTATCTGCTGGGTTGGTGGCTGGTGGGAGGCTGATCTTTATGGTATCGCACTGGAGTACATGGCTATCGCGGTTTTAGTTGTTGGCCTCATACTCCTGTTAGGAGCCTCCAATGTTGTTGATCGAAACGCTGTCATGATCAGTTTGGCTTATACTGGAAATTCGAGTTTGGCTGATAAGAGGAAACGCTCGGGATCTGGTGTCGTTCTGGGGATTGTGTTCCTTCTGGCCGTGATCTTATTGTATACCACAGGTGAAGTGCTTTTCCGATATTTTAGCGAAATCTGAGCCATAAACGGGTTTACCGGACCTTATCGGAAATGTGATGCGAGCAGACCCCAGTATGTACTAACCATTTGAAGTTCCAATAAGTTTCTTATATCTGAGGTAGTTTTTAATGAGGTTTAGCTGGGACATACTTCCTGGTCATGCACGTATACGCTACTTTTTAGCCAATGCGATCAACCACAAAATCTATTATCCATCCCCATCTGAAATCCACTTGAAATTAATCAATTTGACATTCCAAACACGTTCTATTATTTTTAGCTGGACAGGAAGGAGTGTATGATAAATGGCAGAAAATAAGGTAGAAAAAGCCCCGGTATCCGGACGGATCGTATATGACCCACAGCATTGCACCGGCTGTGGGCTTTGTGACTTGATGTGTTCCCTTTATCATGAAGGTGAACAAGGTCCGGCGCTGTCCAGGTCGGAATTGATTGGAGACCGCTTGATCTCCGAGTTTACTTTCAATGTATGCCTGCAGTGTCCTTCTCCAGATTGTTACGTCGCCTGCCCGAATCAAGACAAGGCGCTGTGTATTGATGAAATGACCGGGATCAAATACATCAACGCGGCTGAATGCGACGGGTGTGGGGAATGTATTGAAGCGTGTCCCTTTGATCCGCCGAGAATAAAACTGCACCCGGAAAAGAATGTCGCGTTCATGTGCGATCTTTGCCGGGATAGAGCAGAGGGGCCAATATGCGTCGAATACTGCAGTTTTGATGTGCTGACATACGCGAGAAAGGGTGAGAGGTAGACAAGATGCCAAAATCCTATGGTTGGGCCGGAAAGATCCTGTGGGTTGACCTTACCGGCAGAAAGATAACCGAGGTACCCACATCGGATTTCGAACCGGATAAATACATTGGCGGCGTAGGCTTAAACAGCAGGATCTTCTGGGAACTGGGATGCCCGGAGGTAGACGCTTTTCATCCGGACAATCCGCTCATACTCTCAAATGGTCCCATAACCGGCGCCAGCGGACCGTTCACCAGGGCGACCATCTGCGCCATAGCGCCCCAGGCATATCCGGAGGAGCTTTTTACCTACTCGGGATTCGGAGGGAAATTCCCCTCGGAACTCAAGTACGCCGGGTATGACGGGATTGTCATTGTCGGAAAGGCGGATAAACCGGTTTACCTGTCGATACAGAACGGGGATGTGGAAATAAAGGATGCCAGCAATCTATGGGGCCTGGATACCTTTGAGACCCAGAAGGTGCTCATGGATAGTTATCCCAGGGCTTCGGCGCTGGTCATCGGCCCGGCTGGTGAAAGCCTCAGCCGGGTCTCCATCATAATAACCGAGACCTCCGGCGCCGCCGGCCAGGGCGGCTACGGCGCTGTCATGGGTTCAAAGAACCTGAAAGCCATTGTCACCCGTGGGACCGGCACCCTCAAGATAGCCAGGCCCGATGATTTCATGGAACTGATCCGAGAGCGCAAAGAAGCCGGAGAATGGGTTATTGGACCGTTTGTGGAATGGGGAAGATATCCTCAGAAAAGCGAGGCGGTCAAGGCAGCGATGGAGAAGAAGTATCTGAAAAAATTCACCGGATGTTTCGCCTGCCCCTTCCAATGCCATGGCGTCTACGACATCCCCGGGATAGGCAGGGGCACCCAGATGTGTAACGACAACTGGTACCAATACTCCAGCGGCAATGATGCCATGGGTGAAAACATATATGGTATGTGGGAAGGGAACTTATTATCTCAGAAGCTGGGGATCAATAACTTCGAGCTGGTGGGATTTATGTTGCTCTTTTACCGTTGGATCAAGGAGACGGGTTTGTTGACCAAGGAAGATTTTGGCCTGTCTTCCATTCCGGCTGTGGAGAGACGTAAGGAACCGGAGTTTGGCGGTACGGAAGCGCATCACGTCTTTCTGGAAGAGTTTCTCTACGGAATCGCGGACGGAACAAGCCCTTTCCATCAGGGCGCGGCAAGGGCCGCTGAGCAATTCGGAGAAAAGGCCCTGGAGCTGTATTACGGTGTTTTCCCGGCCTGGGGCAACAGGTCTCACCATATAAGAGGCGTGGCCGAGGCGCTGCACTGGGCCACCGACACCAGGGACCCCTTTAATTCATGCCATGATTACGTGAGCGGATTCGGCGTAAATAAAAAAGCGGCCGATCATTTCGGCGTGCCGGGAGGCTATCTCGCCGGAGAAAGT
>JAZGHI010000028.1:0-8650 GCA_036480955.1 Candidatus Adiutricales bacterium | reverse complement strand
GAGGAATTTTTTTCAAGATCGAGGCGGACGAAAAAAATTACCGCAGGCATATATTTGATATTCCGAGGATAATTTTTTTCGTCCAACAAAGAGATTGGGGAAAATAACCATTTCCGGACGGGCACTAAGTAGCGCCAATCGCCTTATGGCCCTCCATCTCATCATCGACGGCTACAACCTCATTCGGACCAGCCCCAGTCTGTCCAGACCAGCAGCCCAGGACCTGGATATGGGCCGTGAGGCCCTGCTCACACGGCTGGCCTCGTATCGGCGCATCAAACACCGGCCTATTACCGTTGTCTTTGACGCGGCTTATGGTTCTCCTTTGAGCCGCAAAAATGACGTTTTTCAGGGAATCAAGGTGGTCTATTCCCCGGCCGGCACCTCGGCCGACCGGGTCATATCAAGAATGGCCGGGGAAATGGGTTCGCAGGCCCTGGTGGTAACTTCTGACCGGGCCCTGTCCGCGGCCGTGGAAAGAGCCGGGGCCACGGCCATCCCCTCGCAGGAATTCGAGGACCGCCTGGAAATGGCCTTTTACATGGATTTCAAGGGTGACCTATCAGAAGACGAGGACGGTTCGCCTGACCGTCCCTCAGCCCGTCAGACCACCCGCAAGAAAGGCCCCTCCCGCCGCCTGCCCAAGTCAGAGAGAAGACGCCGAGCCAAATTGAAAAAAGTATAAAAAGGCAGTTCAGATTCCACTGCGTTGACTTTTTCATTTTTCCGCCAGATGTTATAATCATGACATGCTCATCGACTTAAAATTAAATAAAAACAAGGTGGCTGAGTTTTGTAAACGCCGCCATATCTCCAGGCTGGCGCTTTTTGGCTCAGTTCTGACGGACAATTTCACGCGTTAATTAACCGGTTATGCCCGATCATCGAGTAAATTCAATAAGACTCAGTCGGGTCTTTTCTAAAACACCGTCTCCTCGGTCTCTTTATCGAAGATATGGGCCAGGTCCATTCTGGCGTTGAACTTTGTGTGTTCGCCGGTTGTGAGGCGGAGGTGGGGGTCTAATCTGGCTACCATTGCTTCGCCGTTTTCGCGGCGGAGGTAGACCAATTGTTCCGAGCCAATCGGTTCTGAAAGCCAGACCGTGGCGTTGAAAGTTACTTCGTTTTTGGTGCTGTTTTCCGCTCCGAGATGATCGATATGTTCCGGCCTCATGCCGAGAACAACCTGCTTGTTTATGTATTTTTCCACCAGCCCGATTCTCTCGGCCGGAATCTCGAGTCTCATGTCTTCGAACACGGCGAAAAGGTTGCCGTTCTTCCTCGTAATCACGCATTCGATAAAATTCATGGAAGGTGAGCCGATGAACCCGGCCACGTATTTGTTCACCGGATGGTCGTACACCTTTTGAGGGGAGTCCACCTGCTGGATTAGGCCGTCCAGCATAACCACGATCCGGTCGCCCATGGTCATGGCCTCCATCTGGTCGTGGGTCACGTAGATGGCCGTGGTTTCGAGCCTCTGGTGAAGGTCCAGCAGTTCGGCCCGCATGGATATTCTGAGCTTGGCGTCCAGGTTGGACAGCGGTTCGTCAAAAAGGAAGACCTCGGGGCTTCTCACGATGGCCCGGCCCAGGGCCACCCTCTGCCTCTGGCCGCCGGAAAGCTGGTTCGGTTTCCGCTTCAACAGTTCGCCGATGCCTAAAAGGTCGGCCGTGCGGTTTACAATCCGGTCAATTTCGGCCTTGGGGAGCTTTCTCAGCTTCAGGCAGAAGGCCATATTCTTGTATACGTCCATGTGAGGGTACAGGGCGTAATTCTGAAAGACCATGGCCACGTCCCGGTCCTTGGGGGGAACCCGGTTAATGTTCCGGTCGCCGATGTAAATGTCTCCCGAGGTCACGGTTTCCAGCCCGGCGATGGCCCGGAGCGTGGTCGTTTTACCGCACCCGGACGGTCCGACCATAATAATAAACTCGCCGTCGGTGATATCTAATGAAAAATCCTTTACGGCCACGACCGGGCCGAATTTTTTGGTCACGTTTTTAAGTCTTACTTCAGCCATGTTCTACCTCGTCTTGTTCAATTCTCATTATAACTATTTCCGGCCGCCCAGGGCCACGCCTTCCTGAAAATATTTCTGGTTTATAAGTACGAAAAGGATGACCGGGAAGGTTATCAAGACCGCGATGGCGGCCAGCGGGCCGAAATTCAGGTTGTCATCGACCATAAAGCTGTAAACCAGCACGGGCAGAGTCTTGGCTTTATGCCCCGAAAGCACGAGCGGGAAAATAAAGATGTTCCAGACAAATATAAAACCCAGGGTGGAGATGGTAATCACCCCGCCCTTGACCAGGGGCAGAACGATTTTGATAAAGGTCCCGGTGTTGGAGCATCCGTCCAGCCAGGCCGCTTCCTCCATCTCGATGGGCACGTCCTCGAAAAACCCGAGCATCAGCCAGATGGTCAGCGGAACCATGAAGGTCAGATTGACCAGGACCAGCCCGATATAGGTGTCATACAGCCCCAGTTTTTTAAATATGATGTACCAGGGCAGGAGGAACACGATCCAGGGCGCCATCTGGGTGAAGAGGATGCCGAAGGAGAGCCACCGCTGCCGGGCCCGGGCGATCACGTAGGACGCGGGGAGCGAGATTATCAGGTTCGCGGCCAGCGTGAACAGGGTGACAATGGCGCTGTTGAGCAGGGCCTTGAAAAAATCTCCCTCGGCCAGGACCTCGCGGAAGTTATCGAGAGTCGGCTTGAAAAACCAGACCGGCGGGATGGCCTGGGCCGCGTCCGTTGTCTTAACGGACATCAGCAGGACCCAGAAAAAGGGGAAAATAAAAATGACTATGCTGATGATACAGGCCAGCGCGAAAAGTATCTTGAGTATGACGGTCCTAACTCCGCTCGGTTCCATGCTCAATAGCTCCAATCCCTCTCCCGGTAACGGAAGATACCCAGACTGATTATAAATATGACGGCCAGCATGACCACGCCCAGGGCGCTGGCGTAACCATAGTTCAAGGCGCCGAAGGCCTCCTGGTATATCATCAGGTTCAGCGTTTCCGAGGCACGGTTCGGTCCACCGCCCGATATGACGAAAATCTTGTCAAAAACCCGGAAACCGGCTATAAGCCGCAGGATGATCACCAGGACGATATAGGGCTGCATCAGCGGAAGGGTGATTTTGGTAAAGACCTGTATCTTGGACGCGCCGTCTATGGTGGCCGCCTCATAAGGGTCTTTGGGCAGGTTTTTCAGGCCGGCCAGAAGGACCAGCATGAAAAACGGGGTCCAGTGCCAGACTTCGACCATTATCAGCGAGGGCATGACCGAGGCCGTGCTGGCCGCCCATTCCCAGGGGCCCAGGCCTACCAGCGAAATCAGGTAGTTCAGCACCCCCATGAACGGGTTCATCATCATGGACCAGACCAGTGACATGGACACCGGCGTGGCGATGATGGGAAAAAGAAGCAGCATCCTGACCATTGATTCACCTTTGAATTTCCGGTTGAGCAGCATGGCCAGGGAAAACCCGATCACAAACTGTATGGCTACCGAGGAGACGGCGAAATAAAGCATCAGCCAGATCGAGTACCAGAAATGGCTGTCTTGGGAGAAGGCCTTTACGAAATTCACGAACCAGACAAAAGTCCGCGGTTGGGTCGTGGTCAGTTCCCACCTGGAAAGACTCAGCAGGAACAGCTGAAAAATCGGATAGATGAACAATCCCAAGGCGATAATGACGGCCGGCAGCGGGAAGATAAAACGGATTTGACGGTCCAGATAGGCCAGGAACCTCTGGAAGCCGCCGGCCTCGCGGCGTAAATGTTGGGAACGGGCCAGTCCCGTAGACGCGGCCGGCTGGGTCATATCCGGCCCGTCTCTTTGTGTTTCTTCATATCAAAGTCCTTAGTTTGGAACTTGAGGCCCGCGGTACAGGCTCTTAAGCGAATTTCCGGGCGGCGCATAACAGCCCGGTCATCTTACTTATAAGCCGTACAGCGGACCTCACGTGAAGAATCAACTCAAGACCAAGGAATCCCTATCTCTCGGTCCTCTTCATGATGTCTTCTATTATTTTGACCGTATCGTCAGCCGCCTTTTGCACGTCTTTGCCATCGTAGGCGGTGTAGATCATCTGGCTCAAGTGCTTGCGGGCCTCGACGAATCCGGCAATTTGTATCTCGAACCCGATTTTACCCTTTTCAAACCCGTCCAGTATGATCTTGCTCAACTGCGGCAGCTTGTCGGCGGCCAACCATTTGGGGTCTGTCCAGGATGACTTCCGGGCCACGGCAAGCCCCTTCATTTTAAAATCAAGCGAAACTTCTTTATTGGTCAGGTATTGGACTAAAAACCAGGCCGCCTCTTTTTTCTTGGAGAAACTGCTGACATGATTTGTATTGATCGGCATGATCGTTACCTGTTTGCCGGGCTTACCTGGCGGAAAAAGCGCGTAACCCACCTTACCGACCACCTTGGAGGCCTTGGGATTTTCTATAATAAGCAGGGCAAAAATGGAAATATCCACGGTCATGGCCGCCTTTCCCTGGGCATAGGCGGCGAAAACCTCCTTCCAACCGATGGTGGCGCCGCCCGGAGGACCGTAGGTTTTCATCAGGTGGCCGTAGAATTTGATGCCCTCGACAAACTCCGGCGAGTTGAAAATCGGCTTGCGGTTCGCGTCCAGGTAAGCCGCGCCGTTCGAGTACACAAAATTGGCGAAAGGCGCCGTATTTTCCGTGTTCATCCTGGCGATCCAGCCGTAGATATCAGTCTTTCCGTCGCCGTTGGTGTCCAGGGTCAGTTTTTTGGCCGCGGCTTCGAGTTCCGGCCATGTAGTCGGCACTTTGATGTTGTACTTCTCGAACAGGTCTTTACGGTAAAAAAGTACCTGCGGATTGGTGCTGGTAGTTAATCCAATGGTCTGGCCATCGATAACCGCTCGGACCCGGGGGAAGATATCATCGTAATCGAAGTCCGGGGAGGTCAGGGACGGGTCTTTCAGGTATTTGTCCAAAGGCTCGAGCCACCCGGCGTTATGATACTGATAGTTTGTTTTCTGCATGCCTTGAAAAACGTCCAGGTCCTGGTTCTTGGCCGCCAGTTCCAACAGAAGCTTGCGGCGCAAAGGGGCCGAGGAATAGTATTCAGCCTGTACCTTGATACCGGTCAGTTTTTCAAAATTCTTTATATGCTTCTTGGTAATGGGCGTAAAGGCGCTCTTGCCCAGCAAGGCCCTAATGGTCGTGCCCTCATACTTCCGCCAGTTAAAATCAGCCGCGATAGCGCTCGCGGAGAAAATGAGAAGAAAAAGGCTGATTAGAACCAAGGTGAAAATTGTGTTCCTGTTCGTGTCTCTTTTCATTTTAACCCTCCTGAACATTTTTATTATTGTAAGGCTCTTAGAACCGGAAAATACTCACCTTCGGCTTTACCGAAAACGAATCTGATACTCCGATGCCGGTCTTCAAGCCTGGATGGCCGCCGCATGAGGCGGTAACAAACCTTAAATATCTAATTTAATGCTGAGAAGCATTAACACCGCGGTGATTTCGGGCGCACGGCCGTGCTAAATTTACTCGGACTAAAATTACCGGTCTTACCGGCCTTCGCGGATTAAGCGCCGGAATCTCTACTTGTGCTGTCAACAAGCCCTACTAAATTACTCATCGAAAGTCAAACCGTATCCTCCCCTAATTACAAATTCGGGCTTGATCCTTATTCTATTATTCGGCCGGACAGTTTTTCCAGCGGCGGGAGTCTTTGACCGATATATTTGCCTAGCCTTCAGGCGATAATCTCCTATCTCTCTGAAATAAATACAAAAATGTGCGGCTTGCTTTTGGCACCGATTTTGCCCTTATTCAACGTGAATCAGCCCGGTCTCGAGGACAAAAACGGCTAAGGATTGGAAACCGCTATGGAAAAAACGCTGTGGCAGGGGGAGAAGCTCTTCATTGAGGGCAGAATAGAAGAGGCGGAACAGATATTTCTCACGCTTCTGGATCAAGATCCCGTCAATCCTCAAGTTCTTAATAATCTCGGGGTAATACATTGTACAAACAAGGCCTTTGATCAAGCCGAGACCTGTTTTATCAAGGCGCTGGAGGCTGACGGCAACCATCTCCAGGCCCTGCAAAACCTGTCCAAGGTTTACGAAGCGCTGGAAAAATGGGCTAAGGCCCTGGTTTATTTGGAAAAATGTATAAAGATTGCGGGAATTGACCCTGAGCTTCAGGCCAGGCTGTCTAGACTTAACGGCAAGATCAATAAGGAGAACGGTACACCCGATTGGCTGGCCGCGGTCCTTAATCAGAAACCGGAAGGAGATAGGGGAGATCAAGTCGTTCCCGGAGAAGACCACCGTAACGACACAGCGCCTCAGAAGCCGCCAACCAAAGGTCCGGCAGTTTCCACCCGGGGGAACAGACGTCCCTTTGTGAGTGTGGGTCTGCCCGTGTATAACGGCGAGGAATTCATCCGGGAATCTATCGAATCTATATTGTCTCAGGATTTCAAAGACTTCGAACTTATCATTTCCGACAACGGGTCCACGGATTCCACGCCCCGCATCTGCGCGGAATACGAAAAACTGGATCACCGGGTGAGCTATAACCGGATTGAGGAGAATATCGGGGCCATCAGGAACTTTTCCCGCGTCCTGGACTTAGCCGACGCCCCGTTTTTTATGTGGGCCTCGGACGACGATCTTCACCACCCGGAATTTTTATCCAAATGCCTGAGCAGAATTACTGAAGATCCGTCCATCGCCCTGGTCTACCCGGTCACCGAAATGGTGGATATAGAGAAGCGGCCTAAAGGCCTGGCCAGGGACACATATCTGGTGGACCAGGAAGAACCGGTGGAAAGGTTTCGCCAGCTTATATGGAATTTAGGCTTGTGCAACATGTTCTATGGCTTGTTCCGGATAAAATTCCTTAGAACCGCCAGGTCGACACGGAAACACCTGTACCGGGCTTATGACAACCTTTTGCTAGCCGAAACAGCCCTGTCAGGCAAGATCGTACAAATCGATGAACCTCTCTTCACCCGGAGGATGACCAGGGGCCGCGATCTGATGACCCTGGAGGAACTGAACGCCAACCTGATCAATGCGCACGATTCGTACAAGATGACTGAGGGAATCACCTTGCCTCATTGCCGGTTGACATACGCCCATTTTGAACTGATCAACGAATCGAAACTTTCTGACATTACAAAAAATTATCTGTTTAACGAAATCAGGGAGTGCTTCAAATCCAGATTCGGCTCCCAGATGCTCTACGAGATCGACCGGGCTCTAAAACAGATCGATAAGAGCGTTTATTATTATACCTGGGATAATAAGGCCGCTGATCACCCTCAAACGGATGATCTGAGAACGTTAAACAATTTTCATATCAACAACCTGATAAAAGTTTTACAGGAAGCGGCGTTTATATATCCAGAACTTCCCCAGATAAGGGAAGGGCAAGCATCATGCCTTAAGGCGATACGGGCGGATACCGGACCGGAAGCAACACCTCAGGAACTGGCCGTGAATTAATCGTTAATAGGTTATCCGTAGGGGGATTTGAAGAAGAGTGACGAAACGGGTGGGAGAATCAAGCCTATGAAGGTGGTTATTTTATGCGGAGGTCTTGGAACACGGTTGCGGGAAGAGACCGAGTTTCGGCCCAAGCCCATGGTAAACATCGGCCCCAGGCCGATCCTGTGGCACATCATGAAACTCTACGCCTCCTACGGGTTCAGCGATTTCATACTGGCCCTGGGATACAAGGGCGAGATGATCAAGCACTATTTTACCCAGTATGAACTCATGAACAACGATGTGACCATAGAACTCGGCCGGCCCGAGAATATATGCGTGCACCGGTCCCATTCGGAGTGCGGCTGGAAGATTACCCTGGCCGACACCGGGGAGAAGACCCTGAAGGGAGGCCGGTTAAAAAGGGTCGAACGATATATTGACGATGACGTCTTCATGATGACCTACGGTGACGGCCTGGCCGATATCAACCTGAACCGTCTACTCGCGTTTCATCGATCACACGGAAAGATGGCCACTCTCACCGGCATCAATCCTGTATCCCGTTTTGGTGAATTAAAAACCAGCGGAAACCAGGTAATGGCTGTCTATGAAAAGCCGCGAAACGGATCGAGCCTGGTAAATGGAGGATTTTTTATATTTAACAGGGATTTCTTCAAGTACCTGCGGCGAGACGGTGATTGCGACCTGGAGATCGGCCCTTTAGAGGTTATCGCCAGGAAAGGTCAGTTGATGGTCTACAAGCATCGTGGAGCCTGGGCGTGTCTGGATACCCTGCGGGACATGGAATACCTGAATCAATTGTGGGAACAGGACAAGGCGTTCTGGAAAGTCTGGTGATGGCCGGCTTCGGACAAAGGGGAAGGTAGCGATGAAATGCCGGTTTTGCGGCCACGTCCTCGAACACGAGTTCGTCGATCTGGGAAATTCGCCGCCGTCCAATTCTTTTTTAACCAGGGAAGAATCAAGCCGGCCGGAGGTCTTTTTCCCTCTAAAGCTTTTCCTCTGCCATCGTTGTTTTTTAGTTCAAATCGATGAGGTGAAAAAATCTGAGGAAATCTTTTCCCGCGAGTATATCTACTACTCTTCTTTCTCGAAATCCTGGGTGGCGCTGCAATAGCTACATTAATA
>JAZGHI010000027.1:0-4739 GCA_036480955.1 Candidatus Adiutricales bacterium | reverse complement strand
GGGCGCGCCGCTGGAGGTATCCGGATGCTTCCGGACATCACCACCGAGGAGATTGCCCTGCTGGCCAAAACCATGACCTATAAAAATGGGATTCTCGGGAGCCCCATGGGCGGCGCCAAGGCCGGTATATGGGCCGATCCTGGCCTAAAGGGGGCGGAGAGAGAAAAAATCATGACCGCGTTCGGACGGGCAATCGAACCGCTCATCTCCTCGGGATTAATCCTGGGGGCCGACATCGGCACAAATGGACACGATGTAATGACCGTCTATAAGGCTGCCGGCCAGCACCGGTCCGACGAGGGTATCAGAGAGAAAGACGGAGAGCCTCTGGAAAACCTGGTAACCGGTTACGGTGTGTTCGTAGCCGCTAAGGAGGCTTGTGAAACGGCCGGATTAAACTTAAATGGGGCCACGGTAGCCATCGAGGGTTTCGGTAAGGTCGGTGGAGGCGTGGCCCGATACCTGGATGAGGCGGGAGCCAAAGTCGCGGCCGTCTCCACCGTGTACGGCGCCGTGTACAACGAAAGCGGGTTGAACGTAAAACAACTGCTTGAAATGCGAAAAAGTTCAGGTGACATGGCCGTTCAGGAATACAAAGAAGGTACCCATCTGGATAAAGAAGAAATATTTACGCTGCCCGTGGATATCCTCATGCCCGGTGCGCGTCCATACGTGATCGATAGTGAAAACGCGGGCCGGATCAAGGCCAGGGTGATATCATCGAGCGCTAATATACCCATCTCTGAAGAGGCCGAGGAGATACTGTTTAAGAAAGGCATCGTGGTCGTTCCGGTTTTCATCTCCAACGCCGGAGGCGTATTAGTGCACGTTGTTCATGCTTTTGGCGGGACCACGGAGGATGTATTCACTTCCATCAGACGAGTCATCGGAGACCTTACTCGCCAGGTGCTTTCCGAGTCTTCGGAAAAGGGTATTAATCCTAGAAACGTAGCCGTGAACAGGGTTAATGAAGCTATTAAAGCGGCCGGCCGGGCTGAAGCCCAGCCCTCCCCCGAGGAAATGGGTAAGTTAATGCGGGAACGCCTGAAATTTTAATCCCCCAGTGGGGGTTTTATTCCCCGATGCGTGCTTCGTCTTCGCTCGTATTTTTTCGATTGTTACCCCGTAGCGTGCTGCGGGGTCGTTTATTATAGTCTTTCCCGCCATAATGTTCCGTGTGTTTGTAAGAATTTTTTTAAAAAGGTCCAGGTAAATGTGTCTTGCCTTTATAAGCCGTCAATCGGTGAACTTGACACCTGAGTCGGTTTTTTCTATGATTCAGCAACCCATGAAAATGATCCGGAAGTCCTAAGACTGGTAAAATAATTGCGGCGAGGACAGATATGAAGCTCGAGGAGATAATGGCTAAACGCATCGTGACGATTGATATGGACGACACCCTTGATGTTATTCGAAAGATATTTGATAAGGTTCGATTTCACCACATGGTGGTCATCGACGAGCGAAATAAGGTGGTAGGGGTAATCTCGGACCGGGATGTGCTTAAAGCGTTGAGCCCCTACCTTGATACGATCTCGGAACAGGAACGGGACCAGGTCACACTCAATAAGAAAACCCATCAAGTCATGAGCCGTCAACCAATTACCGCCTCGCCGGAAGATTCCATCGAGCAGGCCGCCGCGCTGCTTCTGGAAAATCGCATTTCGTGCCTGCCGGTCATTTCTGAGGATCAGTCGTTGGTTGGAATTGTGACCTGGAAAGACATACTCAAGAATCTAACCATCCGGTCCTGATTACTCATTCGTGAGGACATAACTATCTTCAGAATAAGAATAGCCTTTCATCAATTCTCAGTAATAAATATCTTTCCCTTTATTTTAACCTGGCTTCACCACCATTCGGGTCCACGGTGAATCTGAAGGATTGTCCGGTATGTCTCTGAATAAAAAGGCGTTACGACCACTCATCTCGATTCTTATCATAAGCGCCTTCACTATCTGGGTTGTTTGGTACACGGCGGGACATTGGCAGGATTTCGCGGTATTCACCCACGTGGCCTGGTCAAATCTCCTGGGTCTTTATCTAATATTTGTAGGTATACTGTTGATAAACGGCCTTTATACCAGGTACGTTTTAAAGGCTTTCGGTGCCGAGCTCCGGTCTCGAGAGTGGGTTTTTCTCTCCATCGCTTCTACAGCCACGAACTACATAACTTTTTTTCGGGGAGGGGCCGGAATCAGGGCGCTTTATCTGAAATTTCATTACCGGTTCAGTTTCACCGATTTCCTGAGCACCTTGTCAGCCATGTATATCATGTACTTTCTGTTCAACGGTGTCCTGGGACTGGCCGGCATGGCGCTTCTCGCGGGAAGTGAGGCCGGTTTCAATCTTCTCCTGACTCTGGCTTTTGCCGGGCTGGCCTTACTCTCAGCAGCGGTCATGCTGTTGAACATACGCCTGCCCGAATACGGCCGGTTTCCTTTTCGTCAGATCGCGCGGATTATAAACGGGTGGGATGTAATACGGAAAAACAGGGTTCTGTGCGCTAAACTGCTTGGCAACACCGCGCTCTATACCCTGCTCATGGTTCTCCAGACCAAGCTGGCGTTCTTTACCTATGGGGTAAAACTTTCATGGGGGGCGGTGTTCTGTTTCACCTCAGTCAAAGGCCTGGCCCTCTTGGTTGCGGTCACCCCGGGGTCGTTGGGTATCGTGGAATGGCTGAGTGTCTATTTAAGCCGAATACTGCCCTATACCGGCTCAGAGGCGCTTTTGGCCCAGGGCCTTATGCGGGCCGTGAGCCTGACCACGCTCCTGGTTACCGGCCCCCTAGCGGTCCATTACTTGGGTGGCCGCTTTCTTAAGGAGTGAAAGCTCATGAGCGAACTGGCCTTGAAGCGGGTTTCGCCGGACGGTCTGGAATGGACCCGTTTGATTGCCGAGAGGGAAAGCCTGTTATTTCACCAGCCAGAGTGGGCCAAGGTCCTCGAGGAGGGGTTTAACGGCGAGGCCTACACCCTGGTCCTGGAAAGAGACGGTGAAATCCTGGGCGGACTGTTGGGTTTCGCTTATCGTATCTTGTGGGTCAAATTCCTGAATTTCAGTTTTCCCTACGGCGGGTTGATCGGAGAAGCACCCCCTGACGGGCAGTTAGCCGCGCTGCTGGCCGGTTTTTCCGCAAAAAACGGTATCGCCAGGATTCGGATCGTAAACAGCCCCACCCTTGAACCAACCCCTTCGGAAGGATTCGACCTGGTCCCGAACCCGACCCATATGCTGAAGATCGAGCATATGGATTTTACGGAAATCCGGGCGGGTTTTAAGAAGAACATTCTGCGGAACGTGAAGAAGGCGGAAAAGAGCGGGGTGGTTGTCGAGGAGGTAACCGATGCGGCGGCCGGCCGGGAACTCTATTCCTTATACCTGGAGTCCATGCGGCGTAATCAGGCGGTTCCCAAATACGGGTTACCCCTGGTAGAATCGATATGCGCACGGATACTGTCCGCCGGGCAGGGGGCGATCCTCCTGGCCAGGCGGGAAGGCCGGGCCATAGCCGGGATCCTGGTGGTGGACTCTCACCGCATGAGCCACTATTTAATGGGCGGGTCCAGTACAGAGGACCTTAAGTACCGTCCCAACGATCTCCTGTTTTCAGAGGCCATCAGACGGGCCGCGGATAAGAAGCATGAGTTCTTCGATTTTTTGCCCTCTGGCCCGGATGATCCGGCCCTGGTCAGGTTCAAGACGAAATGGGGCGCCACCGCCTTCGATGCTCATACCCTGGACCTGGTGACACGCCCTTTATCCATGGCCCTTTTCAACCGGATTTATCGCCTGGCCGAAACCAGACCGGCGCAGCGGATACTGCGGGCCTATCGAGGCCGGTGAGTGTAGGGGATTCTGAATGGATTTAACGAGCGACAAGGGCCTGGGCAGGAAAATGATCAGGGCCGGTCTGACTCTGACCGCCAGAGTATTCTCGGCGTTCGAGGGCCTGGCCTTTGGAAACGACGGACCCGCTTTGCCGCCGGTGTTCATCATCGGGCTCCCGCGCGGCGGGACCACGCTGGTTTACCAGGTCTTAAGCCATTCTTTTCAAATGGCCTATACTCCCATGCTGAGCAATTCACTGATTTTCGCGCCCTCTCTTGCCGCCTGGTTGAGTAAACGGCGTTCATCTCAGTATTCATCTGATTTTCAGAGTGATTACGGCATGTCTTCCGGATGGTCCTCACCTGGAGAAGGCGTTATGTGGAACCTCTGGTTCAACAAGGACCAACACTACGATTCTCTGGATGAACTCGAATCCTGGAAGGCCAGGGAAATTGTCCGAATGGCCGGGCGGGTCGAGCGGATCGGCCGGGGACCCTTTCTGAACAAGAATCTGCGGCACAACAACCGCCTGAAAGTTCTGGCCGGGCTGTTCCCCGAGGCGGTCTTTCTGGTCATACTCCGAGACCCGAGGGACACCGCTGTTTCCCTTCTTCGGGGGCGCATGGAAAAGCTCGGCGACGCTTCTTCCTGGTTTTCCACGAGGCCCCGCTCCTATGAGCGGCTTAAAAATCTAGAGCCTGAGCAGGCGGTAGTGTCCCAGGTTAGGGAATTGATTCTTGATCTCGCGGAAGACATGGCCTTTATCGACCCCGACCGTTTCGCGGCCGTAGATTATGACGATTTCTGCACCGCTCCTGGTGAGACCTTGGCCAGGTTTTTAGAATTTTTAAGCCGGCGCGGCCTGGAACTGGAAACACGCCAGGCTCCGCCGTCTTCCTTTAAGA
>JAZGHI010000026.1:0-2258 GCA_036480955.1 Candidatus Adiutricales bacterium | reverse complement strand
TAGCCGCTATGCAATCGATAGGATTTACCGGTGGAGGAGAAAAGGGGCGCATCTGCTCCAATATATCGGCCTGAGCTTCTTGGCTCATTTCCGGAAGCGTCAATCCCATGCGGGAACAGGCCTGGGCTGCGATCACGTTAAATCCGCCACCGTCCGAAACGACGGCCACCCGGTTTCCCCCGGGTCTGGGCAGGTAGCAAACCGCGTCGGCCATGTCGAACATTTCTGTGACATCGTGCCACCGGATTACCCCGGCCTGGCGGCAGGCGGCCTCAAAGACCTCGTCGTTTCCCGCCATGGCCGCGGTGTGTGATCTGGCCGCGCGGGCGCTAGCCTCATCCCCACCCGCCTTATACAGAAAAATCGGTTTTTTGGCTGTAATGGCCTTGGCCGCTTCCAGAAACCTCCGGCCGTCACGCACGTCTTCCATGTACCCGGTGATGACCGAAGTCGATGGATCCTCCCCCAGGTATTCTAGTAGATCTATAAATGAAATAGAGGCCTGGTTGCCGCAGCTTATGAGTTTACTCATCCCAAACCCGTTTTTGAGTGCGGCGTGATAAAAATCCCATCCCAGCGTACCGCTTTGTGAAATAAACGAGATGGTCCCCTTGGGCGGGTCCATGCCTTCATGGAACATGGTGCACAGGTTCGCGTCCGCGCTCACCACTCCCAGACAGTTGGGGCCAATGAAATAAAATCCGGCCTCATCACATTCCTCCACCAGTTTTCTCTGCTGCTCGGCCCCCTCATCGCTTATCTCCGCGAAACCGGCCGTTATCACTATCCCGCCCTTAATCCCCTGCTCTATACATTCCCTTATCACCCCGGTCACCAATTCGGCTTTTATCACTATAATCGCCAGGTCCACCTTGTCCGGGACGTCAGATATTTTTGAGTAAGCCGTAAGGCCCTGAATCTCTTTTTCGGTAGGATGTATGGGATAGATCTTCTTGCGGTATTTTCCGCCGATAATACTACCCAAAGTCCGGTAACCCCAGGTTCGGGGATTATTGCTGGCCCCGATGATGGCTACTGAATCCGGGTTAAAAATCAAGTCCAAAGAACGCTTCTTTCGTGGATCCATATGCTTTTCGCTCCTGCTTATTCCAAGTCGATTAAAAAAAGGCCAGCCAGATCAGGCCAACCGAACTCACGCAGTAGCCGGGTGCCATGGCCGCTTGTCGGCCATCAATCATCGAAACAGGTTAATTGCCGCAAAAAAATCTTCACCGAAGCTGGGACAATCGGGTAACAGTTGGGTAACCGCTGGGTCTATCTCCCCTTCCAGACCGGCTCCCGTTTTTCGAGGAATGAAATGGTGCCCTCTTTGCTGTCCTCGCTGCCGCGGATGTTCATCATCTGTTTGCGTGTCTCGTCGTGGTGGACACTCGGCGGCCACTCCAGAGAGCCGTAGGTGAGTTCCTTGATGCCCTTGATGGAAAGGGGCGCGCCGCGCATCAGCTTTCTGGCCAGTTCCTTGGCTGCCGGAATAAGCTCATCCTGGGGCACTACCTTGGAAACGAGGCCCAACCTCAAGGCCTCCTTGGCGTCGAAAATTTCCCCGGAATACATAATTTCCAAGGCATTGCTAAGTCCGACAATATATGGCAGAAGATACGTCCCGGCGCCTGTATCCGTAGTTATTCCTCTGCGGCTGAAGACCCATCCGAAAAGGGCCTGTTCCGAAGCGATCCGAAAATCGCACTGGACCGTCCATTCAGCGCCCATGCCCACGGCCGAGCCGTTGACGGCGGCGATGGTGGGTTTGGGTATACGCGTGAAAAACCATTTCGGCAGTGAGGTATCAGGGAGTTCCGGCATTTGAGGTCTCTGGTCACGGTCTTCGGCACTCGCCTCAGCAGAGCGTGCCAGGAGGCTCAGGTCAATACCGCCACAGAAGGCGCGCCCGTTCCCGGTAACAATGACCACTCTCACTTCATCGTCTTCGATGATCTCACCTACCAGTTCGTGCAGCCTAAGCTGCATGTCGCTGGTGACAGCGTTCATTCTCTCCGGCCGGTTCAGGGTAATGATACCGATACCCTCTTCTTTGCTGTAAAGAATCTTCTCATCTGTCATGTTGTCTGACTCCTTGATTTTGTACGCTTTATCAGATGAACCGAGGTCAGTTTAGGTCCCGGATATTTACATCCCGAGATTTCCGGCGGCGCAGCGCTACCCATTCAGCGCCCGGCACAGACGAGTCTCGTCATCCAGCCATCCGCGGTGTATAAATATTTGTTCACCCTTCGTTC
>JAZGHI010000025.1:0-2218 GCA_036480955.1 Candidatus Adiutricales bacterium | reverse complement strand
AGACTAAACCGACGGCAAACTAAGGCCGAAATCCCTTAAATTAGGACTCAGCTACTTAGGTGAATCTTTCACTTACCTTACGATGTCGAGCCGCCCTGGTGGCCCATCTCTTATTGAAAAAAATAGAATTTATGCATTTGTTGATCTAGAAACAGAGTATCCGAGTACTTGAGCCTTGTCAAATTAAATGGTCAATCTTTTCTTGGCGGCCATCAGGGCCCTGGGGTGAAATAGGCCTTGCTTGGAGAGGTTATTATGGGAGAGATTTTCAGAAGATGTTGTGCGGCCCATAACGCCGCGTTTTTAAGCATTGGGGAAAAAATTTTAAACCTTTCACGGCTTTAGGATGACATTGGCTGGTTTAAAATTTATGGGCCGGGTAAAGCGAGCCCGGGCTCAAACCATTTCAGTATGTTCTTATTCTCTTCGCGCGGATAAGTGTGGGAAAGATCGTCGATCACGTGAAGTGAGACGTCCGCCCCAGCTTTTTTAAGTGCGTCAAATGCGCTCTGGGCGCGTTCCACGTGAAACATCCAGTCAAGAGCTCCATGGATCATATATATTCGTCTTGCCCTGGCAGAGTTCAGATCCGTTTGTGGGAGGACTCCGGCCATGGAAGCAAACGCGGTAAAAGGGGAATGGGGCTGAAGGCTCCATTCCAGGGCAAAAGTCGCGCCATCGGAGATACCGGTCAGCAAAATCTTATCCGAATCGAAATTATAATGTTCTTTAAGATATTCGATCATAGAGTCTAAAGCATTCCCGTCAATCTCCGGATCAAAAATCGACCACGTCCTGCCTTTAGAGGTTGGAGACAGGAGAATGAATCCCCGGCTTCTGGCTTCACGAAGCCATGTCCAGATGAAATCCCGGCCGTGACCGGACCCGCCGTGAAGGGCAACTACAACCGGCCATTTTTTTTGGTTATCATAATACTCCGGGACATAAAGGGAGACCGCACCCCTGGAGTAGCTATCATCTTCAACGCCGAAATGGTTTAAACCAACGAGGAATCCCTCTGGTGGTTTCGGATCTGGTTCGTCAACTCGATCATATACCTCAGTTTCCAGGAAGAGCCTGTTTAAAAGGGGAAAGGTCAGCCGCAGGGGATAAAGTTTTTCCTGGGCCTGGCATATCTTTCGGCGTGCCCTCATAACCTGAAGAAAAGTTTCCTGAAAATCCGCGGTGGAGGCATTGAGTATCGTTTCCAGGGAATCGAGAATTAAACCTGCAGAATCATCAAGGATGCCTAATTTTTCACTCAATTCCGCCGGTACAGCCGTATCAAGAACTTTCTGTCTGGCCTGTTTTAAGGACTCTCTCAAGGGCAGGAGATCTTCTTTTGAACCGGAAATTTCGAAAGGAGACAACCGGCGCTGAAACATCTCAACACCTGCCAGTGCCTTTTTCAAATCCAGGCAGATGGGGTCAAACTGCCTGTAAGTTAACTTAAGATTGTCGTCTTTTTTCAAATCCATGCCGCCTGTAACCTGGAAATACAAACAGCTACCTGTTTGTGATTGTTGGGCCGTTATTCCCCTTTTACTTGCCCAGTCCTACCCAGTTCTACCCAAGCCTTTTAAGAATTCAATAATCAAATCGTTGACCTCGGCCGGGCGTTCCTGTTGAACCCAGTGGCCGGCCCCTGGAATCAGAATCTTTTGCTTCAGGCTGGGCATTGAATCTTCCAGATTGTCGAACGCCCGCCGGGACATGGTTATAACGCCGTCCAGTTCCCCGGCTATGAAAAGGGAGGGTTGATGAATTTTAACCCCGTTCAGGAAAGGGGTCAATTCCCAGTTTCGATCTATATTTCTATAATAGTTGATCCCGCCCCGGAATCCGGTCCGCTCAAACTCCTCGGTGAAGAAGTCTAAATCCTGGTCGGTCAACCAGGCCGGCAGGTGATCCGGCATATAAACCGTGTCCAGAAATGTTTGGTCCCTGGCGAACAGGAAATTCCAACGCTTTTCAGGCGGCGGGTCTCCGGAAAGGGAGTATAGAGCTTTAATCATGGTCTCCCTGACATCCTCCTCCAATTCAGCCTCTGCTTTCCCAGGTTCCTGGAAATAAACAATATAAAACTGATTGTCTCCCGCCATGGCTTTCATCGCCTCTGTTGGCGTAATACTGTTCCAGGAGCGGGGAGAGAAAGGCACGCTGAGCAGAATTAAGGCGTGGAATATATCCGGTCTTAGCAGGGCGCAATGGCAGGCGA
>JAZGHI010000024.1:0-5361 GCA_036480955.1 Candidatus Adiutricales bacterium | reverse complement strand
AGTTCCAAACAGAGTCTGTACGACTTTTGCCAAACTATCAGATCTCTGTAATTCTTAAGCATTTCACTTGAATCCTTAGACCCTTGATCCCTTGAATCCTTTCAAAATCATCAACTTTTTTGGGGATGATTCTTTTTTAAAAGATATTATATCCAATGCTCTTTGTGGTCGTCCTGATAGAATTCGTCGTTCCATCGCGGGGTATATTTTCCTTCCATGAGGGCCCGGAGAAGTTCCGCTTCACTCTCGAAGGGCGTCTCAAACTGAGTGTATGCCCGACCCAGAACCGCAAGACCGTGGGCGTCTGATCCGGCCACCCCGTTTAAACCCAACCGTTCGGCGGCTTTGAGGGCCAGTTGGTTTCCATTTAGAAAAACACTGGCGTTCAATGTTTCAATTGCCGAAAGCCCCTTTACTTTAAGAACGTGATCCCCGGGAAAGCCGTTACCCCACTGGTAAGGATGGGCGGGTATGGCCAGGCCGCCACGGTTGTTAACCCAATTTGTGGCCCACTGCATGGTAAGCCGCGAAGGGATATCTTCCGGCCCGGCCTTTACTCCAAAAACCAGCACGTGTCCCTCCAGGGCCCGGTATTCAAAACCGCGAAAAATGGGAAAGTCCTCTTTTCGCGATATTTCCTCCAATGGCTCGCTTAAAAAATAGGAATGATGCTCGACTACGCAGATAGCGTCCAGCCCGACCTCGCGGGCTCTGGCCGCCAGCATATCGGGCTGGATATTGGAATCACCGCCCAGGGCGGTGTGTACATGAAGATCCACCTTGAACATTTGTAACCAACTGGGGCATACTACTGAATATTTTGACGAGATGCAAGGCGCAGATTGTTTTATAAGGAAGGGGAGCTAAATGGATTCAAAGGAAAGACAGAAACTCGACCGTATGTTTAACCCGCGGGGTATGGCCGTTTTCGGATCAGTCGGACGGGAAGGATCATTCGCAAATATGATGATTTTTACCCAGAAAACCTTCGGCTACGAGGGCCGGCTTTACCCCATCTCGCCCAAAGGCGGGGAAGCAGGCGGATTAAAAGTATATAAAAGCATAAAGGAAGTAGACGGCCCCGTGGATCTGGCCTCGGTTTCTGTCCCGGCCCGGTTCGTACCACAGGTGTTACAGGATTGTCTTGAATTCGGCGTTTTAGGCGCCCAAATACAGACCTCGGGTTTTGCCGAGACCGGCGAGACCGAGGGAATCGAACTACAGAAGGAGATCACCCGAATCGCGGAGAAAGGCCTCAGACTGGTCGGCCCAAACTGTTTCGGTATCCATTGTCCGCGCGGAGGGATTACTCTCCTTCCCGGCGCGGAACTTACAAAGGAACCCGGTCCGGTAGCCATGATCTCACAGAGCGGCGGCGGGGCCATCAATTTCTGCCACGAGGCCCAAAGCGCGGGCCTGGGATTGAGCAAGGTCATTTCCTATGGCAACGGGTGCGACCTGGACGCGGTCGGACTTGTCAGATACCTGACGGACGATCCTGTGACTGAATACCTGGCCGCTTACCTGGAGGGAGTGGAAGATGGGCGTGAATTCCTGGAAATGCTAAAAAAATTTACTGAAAAAAAACCGGCTGTCATCTGGAAGGGTGGATTGACTCCCTTGGGTGACCGGGCCACCAGAAGCCACACGGGTTCTTTGGGGGGTACGGAAAAAATATGGCGGGCGGTCCTGGAACAAAGTGGGGCGGTGGCGGTCCAAGGCCTGGACGAGTTGATCGACACCCTGACCGCCCTGAAATATTTGAAAAACGAGGGCCTAAAAATCGCTCTTTCCGGAGGCGGCGGCGCCATCGGAGTTTTCAGCTCGGATCTGGCCTATGACTGGGGACTCGAAATACCGATCTTCAGTCCAGAGACCCAGAAACGGCTGAAGGACCGGTTCCCTACGCCGGGAAACAGTGTACTCAACCCCCTGGACACAGGAACACCGGGCCTCCCTCTAACACTCCTGGGCCCCATGCTCGAAGAAATCATGACACGAGAACCGATAGATGTTCTGGTCGTGATCATGCTCCTTCACGCTGTAACCAGATCCTTTCGGGCCTCCCCTGAAGGCGGCCATCAGGACCCGCTCGCCAGCCCGGCTTACTTGGAAAACCTGCTGGAAATAGTCAGCGAATTGAAAAAGCAAAGCGGAAAAGACGTTGTATTGACCTTTGAAAACCGGGTAACATGGTCGGACAACGTGGATGTCGAAGCAGTCTCGAGGAAAATGCGGCACAAATTTCAGGCTGAGCAAATTCCGGTCTTCCCTTCGGTCGAGAGAGCCTTAAGAGGCATAAGCAATGCTTACCGTGCGAATTTGAAGAACAGAGTGAATTGAGTTTTTTCCTTATTTTTCCAAGAATTAGCCGGTTTTCCTTTGACTTTTTAGAGCACATTTGATACGTTTTATATTAGAGTATCCTGGGTAAGGTTCCTGGCGGTAAAGGGGGAAAACAAAATGTTCGGTTTAGGCATGTGGGAACTTCTGATCATCCTGGCCATAGTCCTTTTGATCTTCGGTGCCGGGAAACTCCCCGAAATCGGCTCCGGATTGGGTAAAGGGATATCCAACTTTCGCCAGTCGACAAAAGAGGCCAAAGAGGTCGATGTAACACCGGAAAAAGATAAGGATAAAATCGACTCGGAGCAGGAGAAAAAAGAGTAAGGTTTACACAACCGATTTCTTTGAACTCAAATTACAATTTCTTGATCACGGTTCGCATCGCACCAAACCAGGTAGTTAATAACTTCTCACCCCGCTAAAAGAAACCAACCGTCGTGGATTACAAAGAATCCATGCGGATATCTCAACTAAAAACCAATAAAAATATCGATTCACGATTCGCGAATGATTCGATCGAAGCGTTTGCTTTACAATGCTTGTGCCGGGGTTAAAACGATAAGGGACACCTTTTTGGCCATGACTCAGGCTACTTAATAAAACCATTCCAATTGTTGAGGAATTAAAATAAGATTCAAGCGCAGGTTTTCCCGTTGAATCTTGATTGGAAAATAGCCGAACTGAAGTATAATTTATATTATTTTATATATTATAATCTTGACTTTTGAATATAATTTGATCAATATATAAAAACATATATCAATCTCCTACGGACTCTCGGACGGATCGGATTTAAGTGACGAAACCATTGGACGGTATTACCATTGAGAGGAAAGATTCGGATCAGTGTAGAAATTCATAAAAGTAAAATCTCCGCCTTAAATTTAAGAACAGTTTTTAGATAAACAGTTAAATTTAAAAACAAAAGATAAGCATACGGTAATCTAACCTATGCCCCAATCTGGGAGGTTGGAAAGAAAATGAGATTAAAAATAATGCTGACCGGTCTTTTTTGTATGTCGCTTATTTTTTCGGCCGCTTTATTAATTTCCTGCTCGGATATTCCACCCGCGCTTTATTAATTTCCTGCTCGGATATTCCACCAGAAGACACTGGACCCGACACCGCCGGTCCCGCGGTCTCTTCCGCTACCCTTCTGACCAGCAGTCCTCAGCTCGATTCGATCGGAACGGAGAGCGTCGCCCTGACCGCGCTGATAACCGTAGCGCAGGAAGCTCTTTTCCTCACGATTGGTACCGGAAACGACATTAGCGCGCCGGATACTGTCTCATATAGTATGCCCTGGGAAGTGCGGGTAACCGACGCGGCCGGCGGTCCGGTAGCCGGTGCCAAGGTCACTCTGAATTTAAGATCTGATGCCTATTACAAAGGCATTTGGGCCGAGGATGATCCGTTCACTACCTGGTTCCAACAAGTCTCGGCCGTGCCTTGCGTCAACGAAGACCTCAACCAAAATGGTATCTTTGAGCCCGGCGAAGATATTAACGGAAACGGTTTGCTTGATCCGGGTAATGTAGCATCCGTGGTTCCGGATGATGCTTTCGCTGATCCAACCAGTTCTTCAACGGTCATCACGAATGAGGCCGGCAGGGCAACTTTTTCAATTCAATACTCCCAGAACTACGCCAACTGGGTGGAAGTCACCCTTACATTGCGGACAAAGACGGCCGGGAGTGAATGGCAGAGTTCTGAAAGTTTTATTTTACCGATTCTCTCCTCTGATGTCGCCGTTGAGAATATACTTCCCCCTGGAGTTTTCAGTCCGTTCGGTACAGCCAACACCTGTACCAATCCCAATTAGCCTGTATTTAAAGGAAGATAAAATTGAGGGGCGGCCGGTTGGCCGCCCCGAACATTTTGTGCTGATTATATATCAGAGCTATACTTACATGGGTATGGAACCCAGCCTCAGAATAGTATTCCGCTGGTATCGGGCATCATTCTTTTCCGGGTAATCGAGGGTGTAATGCAATCCCCGGCTCTCTTTGCGAGCCAGGGCGTTTTCAATTATCAGCTCTGCGACCGTGGCAATATTTCTCAGTTCGATGAGGTCGCTGGTGATAAAAAAATTCCAGTAGTATTCGTCGATTTCTTTCTGAATGTTCCTTATTCGATTGCGGGCTCTTTGCAGCCGATTGGTGGTCCGGACCAGACCGACATAATTCCACATGAAACGCCGAATCTCGTCCCAATTATGAGAGACCACTATGGCCTCGTCACTGTTAGAGGCCTGTCCGGGGTCCCATTGCGGCTCCTCGGGCCATGGTTCCCGCCGCCTTTCCGCGAGTTCTTTCTCGATCGAACGGGAAGCCCGGTCGGCCATAACCAGGGCTTCGAGAAGGGAATTGCTGGCTAACCGGTTGGCCCCGTGGAGCCCTGTACATGACACTTCTCCCAGGGCGTAGAGATGCCGGATATTGGTCCGCGCCTCAGTATCGGTTAACAGACCCCCGCATTGATAGTGAGCCGCCGGGACCACCGGTATAGGCTCCGTGGTAATATCGATCCCGAAATCCAGGCAGGTCTGGGTTATATTGGGGAAGCGGTCCCTGATAAAATCACTCTCACGGTGGCTGATGTCCAGGAAAACGCTCTCGTCACCACTCTTTTTTAACTCCGAGTCGATAGCCCGGGCCACGACATCCCGGGTCGCCAGGTCTTTCATCTGGTGGTAATCGGCCATGAATTCCCTGCCTTTTTTATCGATAAGGATACCTCCCTCACCTCGAACCGCCTCAGAGATTAGAAAATTTTTGGCCTGGGGATGATACAGGCAAGTCGGGTGGAACTGGACGAACTCCATATTAGCCGTTACGCCGCCGGCCCGGTAGCCCATGGCCACACCGTCACCAGTGGCAATATCCGGATTACTGGTGTACAGATAGACCTTCCCGGCCCCGCCGGTACACAAAACGATCACACGGGCTAAGAACGTCAGGACTTCGTTGTTGGAAATATCCAAAACGTAAGTTCCCCAGCATGATTCTTCACCCA
>JAZGHI010000023.1:0-10319 GCA_036480955.1 Candidatus Adiutricales bacterium | reverse complement strand
GGCGGGCCATCGGGATAGCCGCTGATATGGGCCAGACCGCTCATGAACACCTGAGGACGGCCGTACATTATATAGTTTTTAAACGGGCCGTCGTTTCCCAGAGGACTGAGCGAGACATAAATTATATCCGGTCTGGCTCTCTTCACCGACTCATAGTCCAGGCCAAATTTGTTCATAATCCCCACCGAATAATTTTCCATCATGCCGTCGCTTAAAGCTATTATCTTTTTGGCCAGTTCGAGGCCCTTGGGGGTGGTGAGATTTAGAGTGACGGCCATCTTGTTCCGGTTGAGCCAATTATAATATCCCGACGCATTCGGTCCGGGTAGTTGTTCCTGGTCCTCCGATACCGGGAAAGGGGGCAGGGACCGTATAACATCCATTCTGCTCCGGCTTTCGATCTTTATCACCCGCGCTCCCATATCGGCCAGAGTCCGACCCATATGCGGGGCTGCCCATACCCAGCCGAAATCGGCAATGGTTATACCGTCTAAAGCCATCTTATCCATGTAAATCTCCTTTATAAACCGCTATACACCTCTGGATTCGCGATCGCATCCAATCATGAATCTCTTCCGTAAAGCAATTTCTACAAATAACAATGCTAAATAATTTTCCGACCAGACCAATTCTCCATATCACGCTTGGAGTAACCCAGCCGGCCGCGCAGAATCTGCTCGTTGTGCTCCCCCAAAAGTGGGGCCGGTCTCTCGATTTTCCACGGTGTCTCGGAAAAGCGGTATGGTCTGCCTGGATATTTGACTCGACCGATTTCAGGATGGTCAATCTCCACGAAAAAACCGCGCGCGTTCAGGTGCTCGGAGTTGACTACCTCCTCCGAGGTGTAAGCCGGTCCCACGGGAACACGGGCCGCCTGGGCCGTCTTGAACACTTCTTCTTTTGTTCGTTCGAGAGTCCATTCAGCCAGGAAGACGGCCAGGACGTCCAGGTACTCGCCCCGCTTGAACCGATCCGCGAACAGTTCATTATCGGCCCATTCCGGATTTCCCATCGCCTCTACGAAACGGTCATATTCATGGTCCTCCACGCACATCAGGTGTATCCAGCCGTCTTTGCACGGCAAGGGCATGACAGGCCCAATAATAGCAACGGAAACGCCGCCGATCTCGTTTTCCATATAGGTCCACATCTCGATGGCAGCCTCATACTGCCCGGCCATAATTTCCTGTATGGAAACGTCTACATGCTGACCCGCCCCGATATTATCCCTGGCAAAAACGGCGGTGAGAGTGGCTACGGCCGAGGTTACTCCAGCGCCGAACTGTGACTGCCTGCCCCCGGCCTTTACCGGTGTCGGCACCGGCTCCTCTAATGTGGCCGAGGTGACGAAACCGTGCCCGCCGCCGTGAAAACTGTTCAGCTCGTAGGCTTTATAATTCCGGTAAGGTCCGGTCTGCCCGAAGGCTGTTATGGAGGTCATGATGAGCATGGGATTGATTTTTTCCAAGACCTCATAGGTCAGTCCCAATTCGTCCATTACCGGTGGAGGATTGTTCTCGATCAGGATATCAGCGTCTTTGACCAGTTCCATAAAAACGGCCTTGCCTTCGTCCGTTTTTGGGTCAAGGGTCAGGCTGAGTTTATTGGTGTTCAAATAGGCGAAAAGGCCGCTCCGTTCGAGCCCGGGTTCGTCACCGGCGAAGGGCCCCCTTCTCCGGGCCTCGTCCCCCCGTCCCGGCTCCTCGATCTTGATGACCTCCGCTCCGAGGTCAGCCATTAATTTCCCGCAATAAGCGGCTGAAACGAGGTTCCCGAATTCCAGCACCTTAAGACCGGTTAACGCTCCATCTGCCATCATAAAACTCCTTGAAAAATTTTTCAAAACCAACCTGGACGGTCTGGTCGGACTACCCGGCTGATTTTACGTATTTTTGTAGTTAATTAAAGGCGGCCTGAATGCTTACTCAAAGTCAGACCGCACCCATTTTAGGGCGCGGGCTGAATTTGTCAAGGAATTACATGAAGCGGCTTATAAGGCTCTCTAATGACCACCCGATCACAACCCCAGGTAAACGTGCGCGAAAACCTTGGCGTCGGCCACCAGGTTGGGGAGGAGGCAGTATTCATTCGGAGAGTGAGCCGTGGAATCGGTGGTTGACCAGACCGCCGCGGGCAGGCCTTTCTGGCGGAAGAATTTGGCCACGGTCCCGCCTCCAATACCCATGGGCCGGGCCTCGCGGTCATGGACGGTTTTTATGGCCCGGATCAGGGCCTCTACCACGGGAGAATCCATCGGAGTTGCCGCCGGGGCCCTTTCCTTGGACACCAGATCGAACTGTACCGTAACGCCTGTCTCCGCGGCTACTTTGTCTATCTCTTGCTGGATTTTAGCCTGGATCTCGTCCAGGTCGTAGTGAGGCAGAACCCGGCAGTCAAAATAAAATATATCCTCGCCTGGAATAGTGTTTATGTTCGGGACGTTGGCCTCTTTTTTGGTCGGTTCAAAGGTACTGACAGAGGGCCTGAAAAGCTCGTCGCGGTCCGTGTAGGTCGTGTTCAGCATCTGGTCGATAGCCGTGATCATCCTGGCCGATGCCCTTAGAGTATTTATCCCCAATTGAGGCACACTGCCGTGGCACTGTTTGCCGTGAACCGTGAATTTGAGCCAGAAACCGCTTTTCTCCGCGATCTCGATCATGGTTCCGTCAGGAGCGCCGGCGTCGGGAACGATTATCAAATCCGCCGGTGAGAACAGATCGCCCCTGGCTTCAAGCACGTGTCTGAGTCCAAAAACAGATTGTGTTTCCTCGTCCGCCACAAAGATGAGACCAACCGAAAAATCGGGTACGATCCCTTCATCTATTAAGGCCTTGAGCCCGAAAAAGGATGAAACCAGCCCTTGGTGGTTGTCCTCCACGCCCCGCCCGTAAATGCGGTCACCTTCGCGCCGCAGGACGAACGGATCAGAATCCCACAGCTTTCTCTCCCCTTCGGGTACGATATCCAGGTGAGACAGGACCCAGACTTTCCGTTCACTCCTACCCTTGAACAGGGCCACCAGGTTGGGTCTGAAACCAGCCTCGACCGTCTCATCGGGCGCGTTTATATCCAGAACCTCTGCCGGCTTCAGGTTAAGGAACCATTTTTTCGCCACTTCAGCCTTAACCGCCTCTCCCGGACCGCCGTTTTTCGGCCCCACGGCCAGACAGGCCACCAACTCAGTCTGAAACTCAACCATCTCATCGACATAATTTTCTATTCGCGCGGCTGCGCGGGCAAAAAGATCGCTCATGACCGGGTGATCCTCCTCGTTCGAAAGATGGCGCTAAGGTACACAATTTGGGGGGTATTGACAAGGCCGTTGAAAGGCTCAAGCTTCTTCAGATTTGGCTGCCCATAAAAGTTCGGCCTCGGATGGGCGGATGTAAAATGGCAGGATCATGGCCGGGTCTGATTCCACGCCCTGGTCGAACAATTCTTGTGCCAGACGCGCGGTTAGGTGAGCCTTTGGAAAATCCAGATCCTCCGGGGCACGATTGAACAATGGTCCCAGTTCGTCAGAAAGAACCTGGCCCCAGACGCGGACGCCGTCACCTAAAAAAACGGTCTCTTCGTCTATCAAGGCCAGCAGGTCTTGCGGTTTTAAGACGGCTGGCTCGGATAAGCGCTCAAGGGCGCCTTCGGAACCGTATTTATAAAGGGCGGCGTATACCTCATTCTTACGGGCGTCAATCAGGGGACATATCTTGAGCGGATTAGGCGGCAGACTCCGGGCCAGCACGTCCAGACTCGTGACTCCTACCAAAGGTTTTTCCGCGGCCCAGGCCAGGCCTTTGGCCACCGAGAGCCCTATTCTGAGCCCGGTAAAGCTCCCGGGACCGACGTCAATGGCGATTAAATCCAGCATACGGACATTGAGACCGGTCTGATCCAACAATCCGTTAATATTGGGGAGCAAGGTTTTTGAGTGAGTTGTTCCCTCTCTCGTTACCGCCTCGGCTAAAATCCCGTCCCGGTCAGCCAGGACCGTGCTGCCTTTCAAGGTTGAGGTTTCTATGGCCAGTGTGATCATTGCCCTCTTATTTGGGAAGCATGTCGGAAAAACCAAACAGCCGGTTCAGATCATTATAAAAAATTAGAACCATCAGGAGCACGATAATAATCAGACCCAGCTGCTGAGCTTTTTCTCGAATTCGAATGCTGACCGGTTTACGGAAGATCATCTCGATTACGAAAAAGAACAGATGGCCGCCATCGAGGACGGGGAACGGCAAAGAATTGATGATACCCAGGTTAATCGAGATTATGGCCGTAAGCAAAAGCAGATTTATTAGACCGGCCCGGGCCTGCTCTCCGGCTAGTTGCGCGATAAAAATCGGCCCTCCCACGGACTCGAGGGGCACCTTCCGTTGCACTAGTTTTACCACGGTCAGCGTGATCAGCTTGGTAACATTCCAGGTTCTTGATACAGCGTAATATAAAGCCTTGGCCGGGTTAACCGACTCGGTGATGATTTCATTTCTGGCCACGATTCCGAGCTGAGGTACCTGGTGGTCCTCACCAAAGATATCTTTCCTTAAGACAAATTTTGGCTTGATTTCAAGCGTCAAGGTCTTTTCTTGCCGCAAGATAGTGACCGCTATTATCTCACCCGCTGAATCGCGGATTTCGGTGGAGACATCCTCCCAATAAGTAACCGCCTGATCGTTTATGGCCAGGATTTTATCTTCGGGCATAAGACCGGCCGCCTCGGCCGGCATATCCTTCTGGATTTCACCTATAAATGGACTTAAATGAGGAATTCCTTCGATTATAAAAATGGCGCAAAAAATCAGGATGGCTAAAATGAAATTGGAGAAAGGGCCGGCGGCTACAATAAGAAACCGGGCCCGGATTGGCTTATGCGAAAAAGACCGGGCCTGTTCTTGAACCGGAACCTCTTCTTCCTCACCCGGATGTTCTCCGAGCATTCTGATATAGCCTCCAAACGGGATCCAGGACAGTACGTACTCAGTCTCGCCGATTTTCTTACTGAACATTTTAGGGGGAAAACCGATTGAAAAGCGTTCGACTTTCACTCCCATGGCTTTGGCCCCGAAAAAATGGCCCAGCTCGTGGGCTAGAATGACCAGCCCGAGCACCACGGCAGTAGACAAAATGTAAACCATTATCCAGACACCTTTTTCATGTTTCTTATTACCTCCCGGGCCTCCCGGCGCGCTTCGAGGTCCACAGACATCACTCTCTGAAGATTCATAACGTGTTCAGCCCGTTTCTGTTTAATAGTATGACCTACTACCTTGCTTATGTCCAAAAATTCTATCTCACCGTCGAGAAAAGCATGGACCGCCACTTCATTAGCCGCGTTGAGTACGACCGGACCGGTTCCGCCCTGACGGCCGGCCTCGAGGGCCAGCGCCAGGCAGGGAAAGGCCTTCAAATCCGGTTCGGCGAATGAGAGGTTCGGTGAGTTTGGCAGATCCAGACCGGGCAGGCCAAGCGGCAGCCGTTCCGGATAGGTCATGGCGTAGGCAATGGGTATCCTCATATCGGGTACACCCATTTGGGCCAGAATCGAACCGTCCACAAATTCAACCATGGAATGGATGATACTCTGAGGATGAATCCTGATGGCTATCTCGTCAATGGGGCGGTCGAACAGCCACCGGGCCTCGATAACCTCCAGGCCCTTATTCATAAGTGTGGCGGAGTCAATACTGATTTTGGCCCCCATATTCCACCGGGGATGAGACAAGGCCTCTTTTCGGCTTACCTTGGCCATTTCTTTGATGCTCTTTCCGAAAAAAGGACCACCCGAAGCAGTGAGGATGATCCTCTTGATCTCATCCGGGTTCCGTCCTCCCAGGGCCTGAAAAATGGCCGAATGTTCACTGTCGATAGGAATAATCTCCGCCCGCTGACAAAGGGCCTGTGACATGATCAGTTCACCGGCCATGACCAGGGTTTCCTTGTTGGCCAGGGCGACCCTTTTTCCGGCCGTTACCGCGGCCCAGGTCGGCCTGAGCCCGGCCCCGCCTACCATGGCTGATACCACTGTTTCGACTTCGGGCAGTGCAGCGGCTTTCGCGTATCCTTCCTGCCCAAAAAGTATCTCGACATCCTGGCCGGGTTCCAGCTTCTTCTTCAATCGAACGGCTGATTCCTCATTCAGAACCACGGCCAGGCGCGGGGTAAAAGTAGAAATTTGAGAGGCCAGTAAGTCTATATTTCGGCCCGCGGCCAGGGCCAAAACCTGGAAACGCTCCGGAAAGCGCCGGACAATATCCAAGGCTTTGACTCCTATCGAGCCGGTGCACCCGAGAATCGTCAGATTTTTACCACCCGGTTTCATCTTTCGGATCTAGGTTCCAATTCGGATTATTATGAACAGGTAGAGTAAAGGCACATTAAAGAGCAAGGCGTCTATTCTGTCTAAGAAGCCGCCGTGACCCAGCAGGAGTCCTCCGCTGTCTTTGACCTTGGCCGCTCGTTTGAGCATTGACTCGAAAAGGTCTCCCACTGTTCCCCAAAGTCCCAATACCATTCCTAATAGAAGGGCCTCGTACCATGTCATTGTCCCGGAAAGTAACAGGTAGATACCCGCAAGTGACGCGCAACCACCGCCGATCATTCCGCCCAGGAGCCCCTCAACAGTTTTTTTGGGGCTGACGGCCGGATAAAGAGGGTGCCGGCCAATACTCCGGCCGACGTAGAAAGCGGCCGTGTCCGCCAAAAAAGTAACCAGGAGAACATAGGTTATCCAGAGGTAACCATCCGCCAGGTGGTAAAGGCGCGCGAAAAAAGAAATAGAGAGGCTGATATAAACATGCCCCAAAGAAAAACAACCGAGCAGCCTGAACAGATCGCGGATGGCGGAAAAGTTGATGACGAAATAAATATAACCCACCCACAGGGCGGCCAATAAGATCAAAAACTGATATTCGGCGGATTCCAACCGTATCCCGGCCACGATCAGAACCAGACCTAAAGAACCAAAAACAAAAAGGGTATTCTCTCCCGGCCCGGTGACGATAGTGTAGAATTCCTTCAGGGCCAGTATTCCTATCAGGATAATAACCAGGTCAAAGATAACGGGTTTCTTCAGAAAAATGACCGCCACTATCAGTGGCAGCAGTATGGCTGAAACCAACCACCGGCTGGCATGTGAAGATACGGCCACTACTTAAATTCGCCTTCTATATCTGAACGATAAGTTAACTCTCAATCTTTTCACTTATTTTGCCAAAGCGGCGCTCCCGCTTCTGGTAATCCGCCACGATCCGGTAAAGTTCCTCCTCCCTGAAGTCGGGGAAGAGGGTTGGTGTGAAAAAGAGCTCGGTGTAGGCGGACTGCCAGAGCATGAAATTGCTAAGCCGGTACTCCCCGCTGGTTCGGATGAGCAGGTCCAGTTCAGGTAAATCGGCGGTGGACATGAAACCGTTGAACAGGTCCTCAGTCACTTCTTCGGGTCTCATTTCCCCGGACAGACATTGCCGGGCCACGGCCCTGGCCGCCTCGACCACGTCCTGCCGGCCGCCGTAACTCAAGGCCAGGTTTAAGACCATATCACGGTTCGAGGCGGTCTTTTCCATGGTCTCGAGGAACAGCTTCCGGGTCGCTCGGGGCAAGCGGTCTAGATCCCCAATGGTATTGAGTCTGATCCCGTTTTCCAACATTTCATTCAGTTCGCTCTTAAGATACCGGTTAAAGAGGGCCATCAGCAGCTGGACTTCCAATCGCGGCCGTCCCCAGTTTTCAGACGAAAAAGTAAACAGGGTCAGAACTTCGATACCCAACTCACGGCAGGCCCGCGTAACAGCCCGTACTGATTCCGCGGCGGCTTTGTGCCCTTCACCCCGTTTAAGGCCCCTGGCCTTGGCCCAACGGCCACTTCCATCCATAATGATGGCCAGGTGGCGGGGCAGTCTATTCTTGTCCAAATTTTTCATATTTAACAACGGTTTATTGGCTTAACCCACCTATTTTCCCAAGCATTGGATATTGCTAATGTAAATAAAAATTTTTAGCCCGTGGATAACCATATAATACTACAATATAAATCCCATTTATTCGTGTTTTTTTTAAAACTCATTTTTAAGAGCCATGAGAGTTTCACTGTAACAGATTAACAACGCCTTAATTATTGAAATTATTAATCTTTTTCTTAGCAGGGTCAGGAGAGTCAATAAGCCATTTAAAAATATTCTCAAAAAAAGGAGGCGGCCAATAACGCCGCCATTGCTTAATACAACTGAACTGTATCGGCCCTGAACCGTAAAGTCAATTAAAACTCTAAAATCTCTTTTTCTTTGACCTCGGCCATCTCGCCTGTTTTTTCAATGAAATCCTTTGTCTTCTCCTGGACATCATCCATGGCCCGAAAATTTTCATCTTCGGATATTTCCTTTTCTTTCTTAAGGTCCTTAATCATATCGTTCGCGTCCCGGCGTATGCTTCTTAAAGCGACCTTGGCGTCCTCAGCCATTCTCTTTACGACTTTCACCAGTTCCTTACGCCGTTCCTCAGTCAGCGGAGGGATCGCGATGCGGAGGATTTTACCGTCACTCATGGGATTTAAACCCAGCTCCGATTTTAAAATAGCCTTCTCGATGTCGCCAATCACTTGTGGATCCCAGGGCTGGATCAGGATCAGTCTGGCCTCCGGCGCGGAAATTGAGGCCACCTGGTTCAATGGTGTCGGGGTGCCGTAATAATCCAGCCGAATCCCATCTAACAGTGAGACCGAGGCCCGGCCGGTGCGCACCTTCTTAAATTCCCGGTCCAGGGAGGTCAGGCTTTTTTCCATGCGCTGTTCTAAATCCTCGAACACCTCATCAAGCACGATGCGTCTCCTTAAATCCAGTAACAAATTTCAACTGATTATGGTTCCCACCTTTTCCCCGTATAAGACCCGTTTAATATTACCCGGGACAGTAAGATTAAAAACGATAATAGGAAGATTATTCTCCAGGGCTAACGACATGGCCGTGGTGTCCATGATCCCCAAACGCTGCTTAATGGCCTCCATGTGTGTAAGTTCAGATAAAAATTTAGCCTCCGGATTCGATTCGGGATCCGAGTCATAAACACCGTCAACCTTTGTGGCCTTCAGCAGAATCTCGGCCTCAATTTCGTTGGCCCTGAGTACGGCCGCGGTGTCCGTGGTGAAATAAGGATTGCCGGTGCCCGCGGCGAAAATTACCACGCGGCCTTTTTCCAGGTGCCGGATGGCCCGGCGTCGGATATAATTTTCGGCCACGCCTTTAACCTCCAGGGCCGAAAGCACCCGGGTAGCCAAGCCCCGGGCCTCAAGGGCTTCCTGAATGGCCAAAGCGTTTATGAGCGTACCCAGCATTCCCATGTAATCCCCGGTGGTTCGCTTTAATCCGGTTTCCATTAGACGCTCGCCGCGGAAGATGTTCCCTCCCCCGATCACCAGAGATAATTTCAAACTGCTTTGGGAATTAATCACGTCGGCCAATTGTTCAGCCAGACCGCTCAAGACTTCCGGGTTTATGCCGAACTCATCCTCACCTTGTAAAGTCTCTCCACTGAGTTTTATCAGGACTCGTGAATATTTGTATTTTTCAACCATTAATTCGAATCTTTAAAAAGGAACGCTTCTAGTCCTCGAGTTCCTCACCAAGCTGGAACCGTACGAATCTCCTGATGTTGACGTTCTCACCGAGTTGAGCGATAATCTCATTAAGCATATCCTGAACAGTGATATCCGGATTCTTAACGTAGGGCTGTTCGAGCAGGCAGACCTCCGAGTAGAATTTTTTAAGGCGCCCTTCCACCATCTTTTCCACGATATTTTCCGGCTTGCCCGAATCCAGGGCCTGAGCCTTGAGTATGGCCTTCTCCTTTTCCAGAACAGCCCCGGGCACTGAATCCCGGTCCACACACAACGGGGAGGAAGCCGCGATGTGCAGGGCCAGGTTGTGTGTAAGGTCTTGGAACTGGTCGGTCTTGGCCACGAAATCGGTCTCGCAATTCACCTCTACCAGCACGCCCAATTTGTCACCGCCGTGTATGTACGGGTGTACCTGCCCTTCCTTGGTGTCGCGCCCGGCGCGCTTCTTGGCCGTGGCCAGCCCTTTCTGACGCAAAAAGTCCATGGCCTTTTCTATATCCCCACCGCTCTCGGTTAAGGCATTTTTACAGTCCATCATCCCGGTGCCGGTTTTCTCCCTCAGGTCTTTTATCATACTAACTGTTATTTCCACTGCCAACTCCTTATATGCTAATGAAAAGGCCCGGTTTAAACCGGGCCGGATCGATCAATCGTCGTCCTCCCGAACCTCTGTTTCTTCCTCCTTGGGTATCACGATGACCTCGGGTTCGGGCTGCTCACT